>JBDTVE010000091.1:0-2940 GCA_040007355.1 Bacteroidota bacterium
TTTCCAGATTCGTCAACACCAACATAAACCAGTGTTTTTTCGCCGATCTCGTTGTAAGCATTATAAAAACGCATGCCTGCACATCCTGGTTGAGCCAGAATTTGTTCAATGATATTGCGTCCAATATGATAAGCCTTTACATCTGCAGGGTTTGCAGACTGGTAGTCTTTAATCATTTGAGCGCCCAGTTCATGGGAAATTTCTTCACCTACCTGGGTGAGGGGTCTTTTGGTGAGTTCAGCTTGCATCATAATAAGTAAGTTTTTTGGATGTTTGGAGACATAAATGCGATACGAAATACCTTTAAAAAAAAAGAATGGACAATGCACACGTAATTTTACCAAAATGTTATAAATTGCTGAGAGATAGGCAGGACAAGGTTTTCGGCGAATTTTTGTGGTAAACTTACGTCGTAAAATTACGAAATATCACGATATGAAAATAGTAATTTTACGCAAGGGCTAAAGGAATTATATTGGGATTTGGTACAATAATTATCCCCAAATGTGGATTATGGGTAGGGGTCAGATGAAAAATTAAGGGAGTTACGCCTGAGCTGGCGGAATGGACGGCAATTTAAACAGGGTTTTTGCCGTTTAAAATGCCCGGTTACAGAAAATGCAGTTTGAATCAAAATTAATATCATTAAAAGAAGGATAAAAGCGCGGATTTACTGGATTTTAAGGGTACGGTAAATAACCGGAAAGACGTGGAAATGCAAATGACCGGCGCCGGCAGCGATAACCGGAATACCAGGCGCTATTATTTTATAATATATTGATTAATATAATCTTATAATAATATTCGATGAGCCATATTCACCCAATTATCCATCACAAAACCAATGCCCTTATGACCCCAGATTTACAAATCAAAGTTGCCATTGCTGACGATCACAAGATTTTTAGGGATGGTATCCGGATGGCACTTAAAAACAAGGAGTACCTTAAGATTATATGGGAGGCCGAAGATGGCAAGGACCTGATGCATAAGATGCAGATTAAAAAGCCCGATGTGCTTTTAATGGACATAAGGATGCCCGAAATAGACGGTATAAATGCCATACCTCTTTTGCGTAAGGAATACGAAGACGTGAAGATCATTGTACTGACTATGTACGATGACCAGGAAATGATAAGCAAGATGATGGAAATGGGTGCTAATGCCTATCTCACCAAAACCACCGACCCCGAGGAGATTTACCAGGCCATTCTTTCCTGCATGAACGACGATTTCTATTTTAACGAGCTGGTGAACAAAGCGGTTTTGTCGAAATTGCAGACCAAACGGCAGGTACGGCAGTTTTATCCCAACCCGGTAAAATTTTCGGAGAAAGAAGTGCGTATTTTAAAACTGCTGGCGGAGGACAAAACAACCGAGGAAATTTCCAAAGAGGTCTTTCTCAGCCCGCGCACCGTGGAAACCATCCGCCAGAATATGAAAACGAAGGTTGGGGCCAAAACCATCGCCGGTCTGATCATGTACGGGATGCGCAACAAGCTGATTGACTAATCCATCCTGCATAGTTATAAAGCCACGATACCCTGCCTGATCGCGTACATGGCCAGGCCTACCCTGCTTTTTACCTCCAGTTTGTCAAACAAATGATCGCGCAGGCTGTCTATCGCCCTGGGGTTCAGCTTCATCTTCATGGCAATTTCTTTATAAGTCATATCACTGGAAGCCAGTCTCAAAAAAACGATTTCGTGCGAGGTCAGCATGGCACGCTCCAGCGCCATGGTATTCCCGTTGCTGTTCCGGAAAAGATTGGCCATTTTACCGGATACCTGTTGTGAGTAATAAAAACCGGACTGCATCACAGCGCGGATGGCAAAATTCAGTTCAGCGGGATGAATATCCTTTTTCAAAAATCCCCGTACGCCATGCTGCAGCAACCGTATAAGTGCCTGGTCGCTGTCGTACATGGTTAACATCAAAATGTGCACGGAGGGGTGGTTGTCGCGCAGCCACGCCGCAGTATCAAACCCGTCCATACCCGGCATATTCAGATCCAGCAGAATCACGTCCGGTAAATCATCGATCCTTAACTGCTCTATCAGATCCTTGCCGTTGGCCACTTCCAGGATAACGCGACAACTGTCAAAACTCCCTATCAGCCGGGCCAGGGCATTGCGAAGTAAAACATGGTCGTCTACCAGCACTATTTTTACGATACTGTTTTGTTCCTCCATAATTAATACGGTGCGGTTATAAAAATTTTGGTTCCATTACCGGCGCTGCTGATAATATGACAGGCGCCGTTCAGCATGGCGGCGCGGGTTCGCATATTGGTGAGGCCGCTGTTTATCCTGGCCGACCGGTAATTTTCCGTATCGCTGTTATCGAAACCGCTGCCATTGTCTACTACTGAAAGGCTTATATGAGCGGGCCCATACCGTAGTTTTATCTGTATCAGCGAAGCACCTGCATGCTTCAGGATATTGTTCAGCGCTTCCTGGGCAATGCGGTATAAAATAAGTTCTTTTTGCGCGTCCAGGAAAACAATATTCCCGTCTTCGGTAAATTCAACCTTGTGTTTGCCGGAACGGTTTATTTTCTCCGTTGCTGCTTTGAGTGTATTGTACAGGCCATGGTTTTTGATGGCTTCTGAGCTAAGGCTTTTTGAAATATCACTTAAATTATATATGACTTTGCCAATCAGGTCTACCGATGAATCCACATTCTCCGCCGCCTTGCCGGGGCTGTTAAAATCAATGGTATTTAGCTGGAGTTTGGCCAGTGTAAGCGATAAGCCGATATTATCATGTATTTCTCTGGAAATTTCCTGGAAGGTCTGTTCCTGAATTTCCAATTGCGCCTGCAGGAGGTTTTTGTCGTAATTATTCTTAACATCCTCCAATTGTTTAAAATAAAGAATATTTTTTTTCTGGTATAGGAAAAGGATTGCTGCGATAAAAGAAAGCAGGAATAGCAGGATAA
>JBDTVE010000092.1:0-9661 GCA_040007355.1 Bacteroidota bacterium
AAAATGATTTAATAAACGGTTATTCTATAATTGGCATAGAATAACCGTTTATTATAGTAAGCGATCATTTATCTGAAAGTATAAGACTAATTATAATCCGGGTTTTGCAGTAGCGATGTTCCGTTTTTGTTTATTTCAGATCTTGGAATTGGAAAAAGTATTTCCAGAGGACTGGATCTTCTATTTCTGGTAATTTGTTCCGGCCAAGCCATAACTGCAAAAATACTTCCTAAACTACATCTTTTGTATTGGCTTCAACTTAAATGATACGATATACGATGCTACTAATTTTGGGCACATAAATATTAAATAATGCCTCAAACGCGCCCTCATTGCCTTCGGCAATAAGGATGAACAATTCTTTATCCGTATGGTTTATGTATTCTGTCAAGAGCTTAATCATTTGGAAACAGCCGCTGTGCTTACGGCTAATATTTCTGCCAACCCTAAATTAGTTCGTTCCATTTCCAATAAAATAATTTTTATCCAGCTGTTCTGTAAGCGCCCCTTATTATTAGTGCAAGTATGGGGTAGAGGCTTCTAAGGTATGTTTTCTTCTTCAGCAAGCAAACAGCATGCTTCAATTTTACGGCGTTTCCGTTCACCCAACTCCCGGACTACCCGAAAGGCCGTAGAGAAGTGTCCGCTTCTACACCCATAGATTCGCGGATAAAATCATCAATCACATTTAGTATCCGAAATGTTCCTACTGACAAATAGTTCGTGATATACCCATCAGTCTACATGCCCTTCGGTTCCTAATCTGCTCATTTGTTGCCAGATAACCGCCAGCCTCCCTTTTCGCCCCGGCCGTTATAATTTTTTTTCGATCATGCTTTTCATCGTCCGGCGCGCAATACTCATCTCGGCATATATCTGATTAACCAGCAAAAGAATATATAGTTCGATCATTTGCTTATCAGGTTTACTGAGCGATAATTAGCAGATAACTCTTTTTTTCTAATCCCAGGCGGGCGCATGTTTTTCCACCAGGACTGTACCAGGAAATAATTGAACCCGCCTGAACTGCCGGGCCGACAGCAAAGTCTCTATTTCATGCGTACTCATTGTAGTTACGTATCCTTTTTTTACGGAACCGATTTTGATGCATTTGCGCTGGCTTTCAATATAGGCAATGTCAGACAATAAAATCTTTACTTTCTTTTTTGAACCTGCAGGACGAGTGTGTTTTTTTCTCTGGTAAAAATCGCCGCTATTGTTGCCATCTTGTTGCAGGGTTGTAACTTCACGCTTCTAAATCATCCTCTATGTGGTGGATATATGCGTTATTATCGGCCTTGTTTGCTTCGCTCACGGCCATATTTGCAAAAATTGGCGTTACCAATGTAAACGCCAATCTTGCCACGGCCATTCGTACGGTCATTATCTTAATGGTGGCCTGGGGCATTGTGCTGGCCAGGGGAGAAACAAAAGGTTTATCAACCTTATCAAAACAAAATCTTTTCTTCCTTATTATCTCCGGCATCGCTACCGGCCTATCCTGGATATTTTATTTTAAGGCCCTGCAGGCGGGCAAGGTTTCTCAGGTGGCGCCGGTAGACAAACTAAGTGTGGCGCTTACTATTGCCTTGTCGGTGCTGTTCTTGCACGAGACCCTGACGTTAAAAACGGCTATCGGCGCGGCCTGTATTATTATTGGAACCCTGGTAATGATTTTATAAGTTGCCGCCGTGGGTGGTTGGCGTTTAGTAACGGTACAACAAGGTTTACACTAATACCGGTTCCGCAATTGCTGTCACTCTACGGCAATATGGGCTGCTGAAAAACCGAAACCCGCAAACAGGGTGTTGCGGGTCTTGGTTGTAGCATTATCTTTTTTATTGAATAGCCGGAACGGGAAACATGTAGCCGCCAAGTAAAAGATAGGCCAGCAAAAGAGTCCAGATAATATTAAAAAACTTCGCGCTGTTAAATGCAAGTGCCGCCCGGCCACCCTCGATCTAAATCAGTTCAGTAAACCTGGCTTCCTGCCCTATAGACACAAAGGCCAAGGCAATCCATACGGTGCGGTGGCTGTTGAAAATGCCGCTTACATTTTTTGTCATTGCCGTTAGCATATTGCGCCTGCTTTTACTTCTATCGTTCCCGCATGGTTGCTAATACAACATTGCCCATCATCATTCCATAAAAACATACCATTCAACACACCGTTTATCAGGGAAGCCACTTATTTTCCCTTTAAGCCAAATATTTCCTGTAATGCTAAACGTGCAGCATGATGACCACGCATACCGTGTATGCCCCCTCTCCCGGGGGGTAGCAGAATAACAGCAGTATATGCCTCTTGCGGAGGTAGTAAAGGTCGACCGCCTCAGTACTGGCCTGGTAAATAGTTGCCTTATATCCTGTTAGCCCGCCATTGATATCGCCGCCAATATAATTTGGATTGTATTCTTCCAGCTGGGCCGTATCCATAATAAGTTTGGCCAGCATAAGCTCCCGGAAGCCGGGCGCAAATCGCAGGCAGCGGGTAGTAAGGATCGGTCAGCTTAAGCTCTCTTTGCATTTTGCAGGTGAAAGGAAATCTTGTTGTGCAGGTCTTCGGGGCGGAAAGGCTTGGGTATAAAATCAATAAATCCTTTTTGCAGCAGGTCGGCCAGCATATTGTCATAGGCTGCGGCAGTAAAAGCAAGGATGGGTACTTCGGGGTTTATCTTTTTTATTTCTTTTAAAGCAGTGGCACCATCCATTTCGGGCATCTCCAGGTCAAGCAGCAACAGATCAAATGACCCTTCCTTAAAGGCCTCCACTGCCAGCCGGCCGTTTGCCGCTTCCGTAAGCTGAACACCCCATTTTTGCAAGAAGCGTTTGGCAATGGCCATATTAACGGGATTGTCTTCCGCAAGCAATATACGCACGCCATCTAACGGAAGCAGGTCTTTTGCCTTTTCTTCATTGATATACATCTTGCGATGCCTGTTTATAGTCCATTCGGTTGTAAACTGGAAAACACTGCCCTTTCCCGGGGTGCTTTCCACCACCAGGTCACTGTTAAACATGTGCACCAGTTCTTTACTGATGGAAAGGCCGAGCCCGGTGCCCCCATATTTGCGGGTGGTATCCACATCGGCCTGCGTAAAACTGGCAAATATTTCTTTTTGTTTTTCTTTTGGAATGCCTATCCCCGTATCTACCACCATGAACTGGATGGTGATCTTGCTACTGGAAGCAAACAATCGCTTTACGATCAGGCAAATACTGCCTTCTTTTGTAAACTTAATGGCGTTGGATAACAGGTTCGACAAGACCTGGTTTAACCTGGTCTGGTCGGTAATGACTTCCATATCCAGCTCCTCATCAATTTTAGTGTAAAAGTGCAGGCCTTTGGTAACCGCCTGCGGCGAAAACTGGGCGGCTATTCGTTCAGATAGATCTTTGATATTAACCGAAGCAGCTTCCAGCTCCAACTTGCCCGCCTCAATTTTGTTATAGTCAAGGATATCATTTATCAGCAGCATCATGTGTTCTGAAGAAAATTTCAGAATATCCAGCTGTGGCTTCTGACCTTCCAGGTATTTCTCGTGCAGCAATAGGTTGGATGCGCCGATGATGCCATTCAACGGGGTTCTTAGTTCATGACTCATGTTAGACAGGAACCTGGATTTTATATTGGCTGCCTCTTCCGCCTTTTGTTTGGCTTTCATGAGGGCAAACTCCGTCATCTTTACATCTGAAATATCCAATATGCTGATTTTTGTATAACGTACACCCTTATATGAAAATGGAACGATGCTTACGTAACCATAAAATTTCTTTCCCGTTTTGGTATTAAACGCCAATTCACCCTGCCAGTTTTTTGAATCGGAAGCGGCCTGCGCTACCGAGCTGAAATGCTTTACATGCTCGTCGCTGAACCAGCTGGAAACGGGTGTTCCTTCCATTTCGCTGGGGTTACCGGCTTCAAATAATTCCAGCGCCCGGCGGTTGCAATTGGCAATGGTATCAGATTCGTTATATATAATAAACACCCCGTCAAGCGAAGTATTAAAAATAGTGTCTCCGAATTTTTTTTCCTGCAGGATGGCTACCTCGTTGTCTTTGTTGAGGCGTACGATGGCATAGGAAAAGAAAATGGTAGCCGCCAGCGAAACAAAAAGATTGCTGTTGTACAGCGTTGCATACATGGTTTCTTTTATAATCTGTATGTCGTTTACCTGCGGGTTGCCCAGTATGCAGATTAACAACGAAACCAATGTAATGCCACATACTAGCAGCAGTTCACGAAAATTCCTGCGGATGCTGACTACAAAAGTGAGGGCCAGGAAATAAGGAAAATACAGCAGGTACCCACCCGACCGCAGGCCTTCCACATGGCTGATGATTATCAAATAAAGATTAATATTTATGACGGAAAGGATGCGCCCTGCTTCCAGCTTTCGACGGTAATTGAAATAATAAGCCAGCAGAAAAAGATAAGCAGACGTAACATTGATCAGCCCGCTGATATACAAGGTGTGGTATATATAAATACCCACCGAAAAGCAATTCACCAGCAGGGCCAATATGATAAACTGGTTAAACCGGATTATTTTTTTCTCCTGGTCGCGGGAAATACCCTCATTTACCCCGGTATAAATAATATCCTGATAAATTGACCATGAAATATGTAATAATTTTTGCTTCATAGAGTTATTAGATAGGTGATTTTCGGTTTAAAACAGAAAACACCCTGGTTTATAACGTTAAAACTGAACATCTATTTCCTATGGGAAGCGAAACTTTACCTAAACAGTTCATTTTTAATGAAAAAATGGACAAAGACACCTTATACGGTCTTTATACAGACGATCTTCCTTATATAGAAGAGATTTTTGTCACCACCCTGCAACATTTTGACGCAGACTTTGGCGCCATAACCCTGGCCTACGAAACCGGCAATATGGAAGACCTGAAACGTGCAGTGCACAAGATTAAGCCAACCTTTGGCTTTACAGGTTTGCTGGAACCACAGTTATTGTGCAAAAAATTTGAAGATCAATGCGCCACTCCTGCGCAGATAACCGACATCTCTAATGGATACCTATTTTTAAAAAATAAGTTGCTGGAAGCCAAAGACACGATTCAAAGTGAATACCTGCGGCTGAAAGCTTTTAATGCTAACCCACTATGATTCACAGCTGTATTATTGTAGAAGACTTGCAGGTTGCTGCAGATTACCTTAACCGCTGCTGCGAAAAAAGCGGGCAGTTAAGTGTAAAGGGTCGCTTCTCGGCTGTGCCGGAAGCGCTGCAATTCCTGAACAACAACGTGGTTGACCTGATTTTCCTTGATGTTGAAATGCCCGGCGCTACCGGATTCGACCTGCTGGACCAGATTTCTTATTCACCCAAAGTGGTGCTCACTACTGCAAAACCCGAATATGCATTTGATGCGTTTGAATATAATGTAACCGACTTTCTGAAAAAGCCATTTACCTACCAGCGGTTCCTGGACGCATTGAAAAAAATTCCGGCCTCGGCGCCAGAAGTATCTGATAATACCATTACGGAAGCAGGCGTAGACCATATTTTTATCAAATCAGATGGAAAGCTGATACGACTTAACAATGTAGATATCCTTTACATAGAAAGCATGGGCGATTACGTGAAATTTGTAACCGGTGAAAAAAAATACATTACCCACAATACCATTAAAAACCTGGAAGAAAAAGTAAGCAAGCAGAGTTTTATTAAGGTACACCGCTCCTATATTATTAATATCGATAAAATAAGCAATATCCGGGAAAACGGCTTGTTCATCAGCGGCAAGGAAATACCCATCAGCAAGGCCCACAAACAAGAGGTATTGAAAAGACTGAATATCATCTAAACCAGTCGCCAAAAACACCCGCACCGCAATTACCCGTTGCGCGTTTGTCCCGGCCAGCAATCTGCAGGGCAAAAAAACTGGTCGCCAGCCGGTGTCGTTAACAATACTGAATGCAATCAACCTAAGCCAACTTCGTAATGTTGTTCAGGTATTTCAATATCTAAAAAGCCTTTTTTAAGCAAGCGTTGTTTAAAGGCAAGCTGCACATCGTATTCTCCATGTACCAGGAATAATTTTTTTACTGCCTTTGCATCCTGACAGGCCAGAAACTGACTTAGGTCTTCATAATCTCCGTGTGCACTCATGCTACGGATGGCACCTATTTCTGCATTTACTTCGTGTTTGATACCATAGATACTGACTTCCTTGGCACCGGCCAGCAGCCGGGCGCCCAGGGAAGTCGGTTCGCAATAACCGGTCATGAGAATGGTATTGCGGCTGTTTTCAATATTATTACTGATATGGTGTTTTACTCGGCCCGCATCGGCCATACCGCTGGCGGAAATAATAACACAGGGGCTTGTAAAATAATTCAGTGATTTTGATTCGTCCACAGTTTTTATATACCGCAGGCCTTTGAATCCAAATGGATCATCGTCCTTCTCAATTATTTTCCGGATGGTTTTATTGAAATATTGCGGATAACTTTTAATAACCTGGGTGGCTTCCACGCTCAGTGGGCTGTCTACAAAATAGGCTATGGGCGGTAGCCGCCCCTGCAGTTCAAGCTGGTTGAGCGAAAACAACAGTTCCTGGGTGCGACCCACACTGAACGCCGGCATAATCAATTTTCCTTTTTTCTTCAGACAGGCTTTTTCAATCCATTGCAACAATTGTTCGGGTGTAGTGGCATTATCTTCGTGGAGGCTGTTTCCGTAAGTAGATTCAATCAGGATATAGTCTGCTTGTGAAAAAACTTCTGGCGACCGCAGTATCACATCGCGGTACCGGCCCACATCGCCGCTGAAGCTGAGCCGGGTTGTTTGTCCATTTTCAACAATTTTTAAATGAACAGCCGCACTGCCGATAATATGTCCTGCGTCTGTGTATTGCAATGTCACCTGCCCGTCTATCGTATACCATTCGCCATATTCCACCGACACAAAGCGGTCAAAACATGCTTTTGCATCTTCCATGGTATATAACGGGCCTGTATAGGGTAAGCTGTTGGCGGCCCTTCTTTTATTAGAAAACTTAGCATCGTCTTCCTGTATTTCCGCGGAATCCAGCAGTAATATCCGCGTAAGGTCTTTAGTTGCAGGCGTGCAGAATATCTTGCCGGCAAAACCGTCCTTTACCAGTTTGGGTATAAGGCCGCAGTGGTCTATATGCGCGTGCGATAAAATAAGAAAATCAACTTCGGCCGGTTCAAAACCCCAGTTGCGGTTAAGGGTATCCGTATTTTGACCCATGCCCTGGAACATACCGCAATCAAGCAGGTATTTCTTCCCATTCTTTAGCGTAAGCAGGTGTTTTGAACCGGTTACAGTACGGGCGGCGCCATGAAAAGCAATCTTCATATATTAGTTGGTTTTTTGATGTTAATTCAATATTCCCAGGGAAATGTTCTATGCTTCCCGGGTCCTGACTTTAAACGACCAGGTAATATAAAAATCAGCCACTTTTTCTCCCTGTTCGTTAAGACCGGACGACGTTGCCATAAACGACTGCGCTTCCCCGGTTGCAATGGTTGTTTCAACGGTAGCTTTTAGTTGTTGGCCGTCTTTGCAGGTGAATATCGTGCGCCCGGTGGCCTTTTTAAAATAGACCGCTTCCAGTTTCAGCACCAGCATGGAAACGGCGGGCTTTCTTTTGTATACCTGCATCATGGCCAGCGCGCCAGTGCTCATTTCAGCCGCCATGGCCAGGCAGGCAAAATAGGTAGACCGAAAAGGGTTTTGTGAAAACCACTTGTAGGGAATGGAAACCCTGCTGGTTGTTTCATCTATCTCCCTGATCCGTACCCCACTGAAAAAAGCAGCCGGTAATTTTAAAAAAAGGAATATCCTGAATTTTACAGGATGTCGCATCAGCCGGATGAATTCCTGGGTATTTGACTTCATGTAAGACGGTTATCCATGTTTGGTAGATTAAGAATTCTTATTCCTTATCAATTTCCACAATACAGGCTACTACCCCGTTGTCGTTTACGGTTGTGCTAAATTGGATATTGCCTTTCCCGTTAGCCTGGTAACGAGCCCCTTTTAACACCTGGTTGGCCAATGTAGCGTTTAACCGGGCGGCATAATCTTGCTGGGGTTGCTGACTTATTTGCTGATTCAGGCGATACCAGTCAAGCGGCTTTTTACTTACAACCACCGCCATCATATCCCTGGTGCCCAGGCTGTCGGGTGTAAGGCTTTTATCGCGTGGAAAAAGTCGATAACCGGCGATACCACAAAAAGGCGCATATCTTGTTTTGGAAGGATCTTCTTTTGTAGGATAAGGAAACAATGTATAGCTGGTACCATCCGTTTCTTTACCAAAAACATAGACATAGCATTCCACGCTATTTTTTACCTCCATCTTAAATTTACTTCCTTTTTTTACCGGCACCACGTTAATAAATTTATTGTCGCCATTGCTGCGCAGGGGAATATAAGCACCGGAGAGGGTTTTCTTCTGACCCTGGTCAAAAGCTACTTTCACCAGGCCTACTTCGCATTCAAATGCCTGGTTTCCGGCTGCTCCTGCGGGTTGCATCGGTTCCAGGCCATAGGCTTCCCGTACAAAAAATTTAAATACCGGGTATTGAACCCATGCAAAGCCATTGTTTCCCCATTGCGGGCCCCAGCTATTCATGAGTAAAAACGAACCGCCGTATTTTGCATCATCGTACCCCACCACGCACATGGCATGTCCGCCAAATCCCTGCATGCTCCGGTCTTCTTCGGAAGGCTGCCAGCGATCCTTGCCCATCATCTCCTGCATAAAACTTTGTCCCACCATCATTCCAATGGCCACAGGTGCGCCCTGCGACAAATTCTGTTTGATCGCATTCAGGTCAATCATATCCGTTCTGTCGCCCACGGTAAGCCGGTTAAAACCACGCATTTTAAACTGCGATGCCTGTTGCACCAGGTTGGGGCCGGGCTGGTTGGTACAGTCTTGATCTGTATAAGGGAAATCGGCATAGGGTACCGAACCCTGTTTGGTCATAAATTCCATGGCCCTTTCAATATAAGAACCCTCGCAGCCGTCGAGGCCTATCTGGTTATATAAAAAAGATGGACTAAATTTTACCTTTTCGCCGGCTTGGCCGGTGCGGGCAGCCTCCAGGATAGACCTTGCGGCATAAGCGCTGCTCCAGGCAACACAGCTTCCCTGTTTTCCCTGGTCGCCCACGGCTGGGGCATATTTTTGAAGATTGGCGCTTTCCGGGAGCGGGTTTTTTGTATTGTCTTCAGTCAGGGGCTCATAGATATTCGCTTTTTTAAATTGCTGCGGGTCCAGGAAACCGCCGGTGGCCAATTGCCCTATTTTACTTGCCACATCGCCGCCACCCAGGTTGCAGCCCCTTCCAAAAAAGAAGTAGGCCAGGCCGCCCACTATCAATAGTACGATGCCGGTTTTACTGCGGAAAAGGCCAAATAGCAGGGGTAAAAGATTGAAGAGGCCGCCGCCGCCAGATCCTCCTCCTCGGTTCCCCCCTCCACCGTTATCGTCATAGGATGATTGTTCTTCCTGCGGATCATCTGTCATTCTAACCGGCATAATAAAGTTTTTAGATAGTTAGTGATACAATGTACAAGTTAAGTAAAAGGTTCAACAGAATTCTCCTTTGAACAGATGAAAAAAATTCCATAGCGGTTACCATGCCTGGTAGGTATAC
>JBDTVE010000093.1:0-10782 GCA_040007355.1 Bacteroidota bacterium
ATATTTATACAGTTCGTCCTTGGCAACACCGGTTATTGTGTGAAACCCGATACTGGAATAATGCGTTTGCAGCAGGGAGAGTATCTTGTCTCTTTCTTTGATTGGTTTTCCTTCTGTGTTGTTGACCTGCAGAACTGTTAGTTTTATATCATTCAGCGAAGGAAATAGATGGGCAAATTGTTTAATAGCAAAAACAGCGGAAGGGGTTCCGTCATATGCAAAAATGATTTCTTCTATGCGATCGAATGAAAAGGGCACGATAACCACCGGGCACTCGGTTTTTGTGAGCACGCCTTTCGTAAAAGCAGAGACAACAACTTGTTGGTTATCGTCAAACGACATTTGAGCATCCAGTATAAGCAGGTCGCTAAACCTGCTTTCGGAGATTACTTCATCCAGCTGAACATAGGGCGTGTGTGAATCTGTTTCCTGACCCGGGCCGCAGCTTTGTTTTGCCGGTGATGGTTTTGAACCCTGACTGTGAGAGCCGCTCGCCCCCTGCAGGTCTCTCATCACCATAACTAGTGACCCATCCTGGTTTTCCAGGAATACACCGGTCATTTTTGCATCTGTCAGTTGCGCCAGTTGTTGGGCAAAGGCCAGCACACCAGCTTTTGGCCTGGTAACAGATCTGTCTGTCATTTTATTTTCCATAGTTAAATTTTATAGTGTGAAGGCTTACCCGTCCATTCAATAGGCTGCCCTGGATCCCCGGGGGTACAACTTACAGGGAAACGGTTGATCCGTGAATCATCTTTATTACAGGTTGAAGTTGAATCGTTGTTTCTTGCCGGCAAAAGGCACTTGATAAAATCCTGCTTTGTACGGCAAAGATGAAAAAGCGTGCGGGCTCAATACATGACCATAGTCAGTTGGGATGCTGATACTGGTCGTTGACCGTTTTGCAGCGGCTATAAGACCTACATTTACAGGATGCAGCAACTACTGTCAAATAGTAATAATTATTACCGGTATAAAGCAAATATTACTGATTGAAGACAATAATGATATTCGCGGCAATACCGCAGCAATACTGGAGCTGTCTGGCTACGGGGTCATTATTGCAGAAGATGGAAAACGCGACGTTGAGTAAGCATTGGAGCATCATCCTGATTTGATTATCTGCAATATCCTGATGCCGGAGCTTGATGGGTATGGAGTTCTTCATGCGCTGCAAAAAAAGATGCGGTAAAAAATATCCCTGCTATTTTTCTAACCGCAAAAGCGGAACGGGGTGGTTTTCGGAAAAGGATGGAATTTGGCGTGGATGACACTATTGCCAAGCCATTTGACGGCACCGAATTGTTATATATAATTAACCGATCCCCATGGCGGTACGGGACCATTCATCAAAAAACACTTAGAAAAAACGTTCACCCATTTACGCAAATAAGTATGGTTGCGGCAAGTGGATAAATAAGCGTACCTTTTACAAAATCATTTATGATCATTTCTGCCCAAACCCAATGCGAACATAACAAGGTGATGCGACTTTTAATCGCGGGGCTTGCCGCCAATCATGATACAAGAGAAAAGGCTGTCCTGCTGTCAATAAAAGTAAAATCAAGGATACTCGCAGGTAAAACCCGGGCTTCTCCGAAATAAAATATTTATTCAATGGAAACAAAAGTCCTACCGTGATAAACCGTGCAAAAACGAACTTGCCAAAGCCTTCCAGTGAAGGAAGAAGTACTGCAACAATAGCGGCCAACGATATCCTGATTCACCTGGCATTTCATAACTCTTCGCAGGCAAACATCATTTCAACTGTAAGCAGTGGCCAAATTATAATGGCAAACGGTTCCGCCGCCCGTTTGTTGGGATATTCCAAAAAGGCACTGCTCGGGGAAACCACTTCAACCATTTTTAATATGGCGGAACCCTGTTTCAAAATGATGCTCATCCAAAGAAAATCAACAGGTGGGGCAAAGGCAATTGTAACGGCCATAAAAAAGAACGGCAAGCCTTTTCCCTGCGAGATTACATCAGCCGTGTTCAACGACAATGAAGGCATCCAGCAGGCCATCACCACCCTTGTTGATATCGGGGCAACCATTCTTGTACAACAGCATATTGATATAAAAATGGAAAAGGCCGTGAGGGACAGAATGATACAGCTCCGGGAGAAATCAGCCATCGACTTGAAGGAAAATAGAGAATGGGTCAGGTATATCGCACAAAGTTCGTATGATGTTATGTGGGACTGGGACATTTTAACCGGAAAAATCTATGTGGGCGAAAGTTGCGAAGAACTGTTGGGATATCCGATACAGAAGAACTCAATCCGTCTGGCGTGTTTTACCCGCTGCCTGTTGCCGGGGCAAAAAAGTGGTGTATTAAACAAAATAAAGGCGGCTCTTGGGTCCACTAAGAAGAAGTGGAATGACAGCTACCTGATAAAGCGGCACGACGGAAAGATAGCGGCCACAAAAAGCCGGGGAAGTATCATACGGGACAAAGAAGGCAGGGCCATTCGCTTAATTGGAGCTACCCAGGACGTCAGTAAGTTGCAGGAACTGGAAAAAAAATTAAAGGACCAGATTGGTATCAGTCGTGAGCTCAGTGAGTTATTTGCTGTTGCCAATAAACTTTCTTATGATGGCATATGGGAATGGAATTTGATAACGAACGAATTCTTTCTAAGCGAAGGTTTTGAGAAACTGATTGGGTATGTAAAAAGGCATAATACCGGTGATATTATTAAAGACTGGGTCAATTATATTCATCAAGATGACCGGCAATCTGTGAAGCGCCAATTGTATCGTACAATAGCCTCCACACATGCGCACTGGGCGCAAACCTACCGTTTTATCAGGATCGATGGGTCGGTTGTAAAAGTTTTTAACCGCGCAACCATCATACGGCAATCTGACGGCAAAGCATGCCGGATGATTGGAGTAATGCAGGATATAACAAAGCAAAAGAAAATGGAAGAGAAACTGGCGCAGGAAATAGCGATGAAAGAGATTCAGATAATACAGGCGGGCGAACTTGCCAGAGACCGTGAAAGAACGGATCTTGGTAAAGAATTACATGATAACGTTAACCAGTTGCTGGGGGCCTCCAGTTTATATATCGACATGGCTAAGCGCGACGGTGCAAAAAACAGCGACTTATACCTGAGTCGCTCATCTGAATATACGCATACCGCCATTGAAGAGATACGGAAATTAACGCGGGGACTTGCGGGGCCTGCCACAAAAAAGACCGGGCTGTGCAACGCCATTGAAAATATTGTCCGCGATACAATGGAAGTAAACCCGGTAAAAATTGTCTGCTCTCTTAGTTACTGTCACGAAGATAAAAAGAATGAAAAATATGAACTGAATCTTTTGCGGATTGTGCAGGAAGAAATAAATAATATTTTGAAGCATGCCCGGGCCACGGAAGTAGCCATCATACTTATGCAGGACGATCAGTTTATCCGTTTAACTATCTCAGATAATGGCGTTGGGTTTGATGTGTCTGAAAGCTCAGCGGGAATAGGAATAGGTAATATCAAGAGCAGGGCTGCTTCCTGCAATGGCACGGCTGATTTTATTTCGCAGCCTGGTAAAGGATGTGTTTTATATGTAAAATTTCCGGTTGAAAGTATATTAAAGATAGCAGATCGGGCCTGAAACGACCAGAAAGTGAGCGCATAACCTTGTTTGAACGCCCGATTGATCAAAAAAAGGATGGCTGCTGAGCGGGTTGAACCGGATTTACCGGTTATAGGTTTGTAGACAGATATTGATAAAAAGAAGATTGCATACTCAGAAAAGATGCTTCGGCGGTGATGACATGATGCCGCACCGATTTTAGTTTATCTATAAACGTTTGTTCTGCGTAGTCATTATCAAGCGCTGCAATGCCGAGTAGTTTTTCAAAGCCGGCCAATTCGCTGCGCAGCTGGTTTACCCTGGTGTCGGTATGTATAAAACTTGTTTGGTAAAATTCGAGATCCGGCAGCAGGGAAGCATTGAAATCTGCCTTCAGAATTTCCGAAAGACGGTTTTTCAAGTGAATATTTTCTTCCATCAAAAACGACAGTAATCTTTTGCTGGCGCCACTTTCAGATAATAATTGGCTAATACGGCTGACTGGCATGGGACACGTCCTTTTAATTGTGTGCTACTAATCCATAAAAGTATGGCATTGCAGTTCGTTTTTTTAAGATGGTAGTCATCCGGATAGATGATGATAGTCAGGGTTAGCTGTCGGAGGGTTTTGCTGACCAGTGGCAGGCGAGCCACGGTTCTTTCAGTGGGAGATTTGGCTTTTGTCGACACGGATGGGCGTAGATTCAAAGCATTTTGCATGGAGGGTCTTTAACTGAAAGTTCAACAAGTGTACCTGGTGGAGAAAATTGGAATCGGGAAACCAAGATCAAATGGATCTGCTTTACGCTGTTGGTTCCCTGCGTGAAGAAGCGGGAACACCAAAAGCTGGTAAAATATAAAAAAGGGCGGAAGGATTATTCCGGTTTTGTTGTATAGCTTTGCAGTTCCTTGAATATCTTGAAAAAATTAACAGCGCTGGTATTACTGGTAGCGATCATGCTGCAAATCCTGAACAGGGCTGTAATTTATATTGACTACTATACAAATACGGCAGCGTTCGCCTTTAATTGCGTCAACAAAGCGATGCCGGCGATGCACTGTAATGGTAAGTGCCAGATGATGAAGAAATTTAAGGAACAGGAAAAAAAGGACACCCAGTTGCCAGACAAGCGATTTGTGAACGACGATGTTATTTCTTCAAAGACATTTTTTGTATCGGTTATTTATTCCCCCAATAACGGTAAAGCTATCTATAATTCATTCCGCGGTGGCCAGTTGACCGATATGCCACGCTCCTGTTTTCACCCACCGGGTGCTTAAGACCTTTTCTTCATTTTATTGTTTTAAAACAGCCTGTATTGGTTGCATACTTTTTTCATTATAGAAACATGGGTATGGTTCGCCAACAGAATTGGTGTTATTTATCCGTTTTAAAAAAGGTTCGCAACAGTATTCGTATTGTGCTGTGGATTGTATTCTTCTGCCTGCTGTATCTTAATCACAGATGGCATATTTCAATCATCAAAAGTCAATTGTAAAATTTAAATCGAATTATGAAACATATTGTATCTGCAGCGCTATTAGTATCTGCCGCCTTTTCATCGTGCAAAAAAGACGATACCTCGTTATATGACAATACCGTAAAAGGGGAACTATCTATAGAATTTGACAATGTAGCCGGGTCTTCCGATCTTCAATTAAATACAGCCACTTACACCAACGGTGCCGGTGAGAGCCTGAAGATTTCAATGGTCAAATATTATGTAAGCAATTTTGTGTTAACCGGCACAGATGGTGCTGTTTACAAGGTGCCACAGGACAGTTGTTACTTTTTAATTGACGAAAGCGATGTTACTACGCATGAACCGGTATTAAAAGTTCCCGAAGGTGAATATAAAACAGTGAGTTTTATGGTGGGGATTGACAGTCTTAGAAATACCATGGATATCAGCAAGCGTACGGGTGTATTGGATCCAACGGGGGTTGCTTCCGATATGTACTGGGGCTGGAACAGTGGCTATATATTTTTAAAAATTGAAGGCACTTCACCCGCCATCACGGCATCGGGTAATGTATTTCAGTACCATATTGGTGGATTTGGCGGGTACAACAGCCCCACCCCCAACAATCTTAAAACAATTACACTGGATTTAACCGCGAGGGGAGTACCTAAAGTGAAAAAAGGCAAGGATACCAATATTCATTTGTTTGTTGACGTGCTGAAAGCCTTCAGCGGCGCTACCAATATGAGTTTTGCTACCACGTCGATGATTCATTCCGCGGCACCAGGTGTTCCGGTGGCCAATAATTATGCGTCTATGTTTCGGCACGATCATACTGAAAATTAACGCTATGCACCGCAAACACTGGATCATAGCATTTTTCTTTATTGCAGGAATGTATGCCTGCAATAAAGAGGCGGCTAATTATTTTACGGGCTTTCAAAAACCACTCGATTTTCCGGAACCCGTATATCATTTTGCAACCAACCAGGTTACCAAAGAAGGGTTTGAGCTGGGTAGGAAGCTTTTTTATGAAACAATGCTGTCTAACGATAATTCAACCAGTTGCGGCAGTTGTCATATTCAGACTTCCGCATTTACCCATCATGGACACAGCCTAAGCCATGGCATTGCCGACAGATTGGGCACCCGGAATTCTCCACCTATCATGAACCTGGCATGGAATACCAGTTTTATGTGGGATGGTGGTGTGGTTGATTTGGATTTGCAACCTATAGCGCCCATTACCAATCATGTTGAAATGGATGCTACCATGGCTGATGTGCTCAATAAACTGCGAGCGTCACTGGCTTATCCGGCACTGTTTAACAAAGCGTACGGATCAACAGCGATTACCACAAGCAATTTTCTGAAAGCCTTGTCTCAGTTTATGGTGATGTGCATTAGCAGCCACAGCAAATATGACAGCGTAAAGCAGCATATAGGATCAGTTTCATTTAATGCGGAAGAACAGCGGGGATACACCCTGTTTCAGCAGAAATGCAGTTCCTGTCATAAAGAACCGCTTTTTACAGATTATTCATTCAGAAATAATGGTCTCGTGCCCAGTAGTATAGATGATCAGGGTCGGTATTTAATTACACAAAGCGATGACGATAAATATAAATTCAAAGTGCCCAGCCTGCGCAATCTTGAATTTACGGCGCCTTATATGCATGATGGACGTTTTTTAACACTTGATGCTGTTTTTGATCACTACAGTATGCAGGTACAGGATATGCCTACATTGGATCCCCTGTTCCGGCAAAATGGTTTTAGGGGCATACCCATCAGCAGTGAGCAACGAATGGCTATGAGCGCATTTCTGAATACGTTGAATGACAGATCATTTTTATTAGATAAAAGATTTTCGGAGCAATAAATATTAAATTATGAAAAAGATTCTTTTGCTTATTATTTTAGCGATTGCTGGTTCTATCCAGGTTAAAGCCTGCGATATTTGCGGATGTGGTGTGGGCAATAGCTATATTGGTATTTTACCGGATTTTAACAAACACATTTTTGGCTTTCGGTTCCGGTATAATTCGCTATTGACCCATGTTGGAGTAGGCGGTTCAACCAGCTACCTTACTACCACTGAAAAATACAGGACTGTTGAATTATGGGGTGGCTGGAACATTGGAAGAAAATTTCGAGTGATGGCGTCGGTCCCTTACAGTTTTGACGAACGGCTAAACCAGGGATTAACCAAAACAAAAAACGGAATGGGTGATTTATTTGTTTCCGGGTTTTATGAATTGATAAACAGCCGGAAAACGATCAGTGGTAAACTGCTTGTGCAGAGCCTTTGGGTGGGCGGTGGAATAAAAGCGCCATCAGGAAAGTACAACCCGGTAGATAAATCAAATACATCGGAAAGCGCCAATCTTTTTCAGCTCGGAACGGGCAGTACTGATTTCACCATAAATGCCATGTATGATATACGTCTGCAGGACGCGGGCATTAATGCATCGGCCAGTTATAAAATGAATACCACTAATAAATACAAGTACACTTATGGCAATAAATTGAGTCTTAACGGCCAGGCGTATTATAAGTTCCGCATTAAAGACAGGGTCACCATTGCGCCCAATGCCGGGGCAATGTTTGAAAAAGGCGAAACGGATATTGACAATAAATTTGCAGTTGATATTTCCGGTGGTAACCTGTGGATGGGTACCCTGGGCCTGGAGGTGGCTTTTAAAAAAGTATCATTTGGGGCGAACTTTCAAAACCCGCTGTCGCAAGACCTGGCCAATGGTATTATTAAAGCAAATAACCGGGCAATGGTTCATGTTTCTTTCCTTTTATAAAATATCGACAATGAAATGTACAGCCTATAAGTAAAAGCCATTTAAAAGTGCCGTAAAATTTATGTGCCTGTTGCAAAAATCCGCTGGTGATACAAAAGAAAATAGCACAGTTTTAGATTAAATATCCTTTACCGTTTATCCGTTGAAAAGCGCCTTCACTTTTCAAATTACTTAGAATTACTTTTTATTTATAATCTTGGAATTAAAAGTACGGCGATATTCACTTGGTACCATCTGAGTAACTTTTTTAAATTGTTTTATAAAGTTAGGGGTATTAGTAAAGCCTGATTCAAAAGATGCAGTCTTTACGTCATAGTTGCCCGATCTTAATAATTTACAGGCATTGTCAATCCGGACTTCTGTTAAATATTCATGATAGGTCTTTCTGGTATGGCCTTTAAAAAATCGGCAAAATGCTGTTGGCGAAAGAAACGATAAGGCCGCTACGTAATCTAAGGAAATAGGGTCTCGGAAATTATCCAATGTATATTGATACACGTTTTTAATTCTCGTGAGTGTTTCATTATCGAGGTTAGCAGAGTTATCAATTTTATTAATAAAAGAATATTCTTCGGATTTTGCTAAAATATCAAGAATAGAAAGCAGATCAAGTACAGCGTCTAACCCATCTTTTTTACTAATTTTTAATAGTTTTTTGCAAACATCCTGCCGGGTGCTTCCAAAAAATCGAAGACCTTTAGCTGAACGGTTTATTAATTCACCAATATGGGCTAATTCCTTATAAGTAAAAAAGTTACTTCCTAGAAAATCTTTTCGAAATTGTATTACAATTGCTTGCGGTGTTTCGACTGGGTGTGTTTCATAAAAACTCTCATCTTTTAAACGGGTGTGTGGTACATTTTCACCATAAAGCAGCAGTTCTCCTTCTTCTATAGTTTCTATACTATTTCCAATATAATCAGTGCCTTTACCGCTGATGCTGTAAAGCAACTCTATCTCTGGATGAAAATGAAAGGGTGTTTCCAAAGCCCTGTCAATCTTAATATTGAAAGAACTTTTAACTGGGTAATCAATTAAAAGGAATTTTGCTTTAAAGGGCATGTTATACCATTTAACAAATTAAGTTCAACGGTTTTTTAGTTATTATTTCCCCAATATTTGCTAATAACCTATACACAATTGGCAATTTATATAAACTATGGTAAAATACAGCCACCTATTTTTGGAATGTCAAATTAACAATTAATGCACAATTTTATTCCAAGTATAAAAAGTCCATAGTTGCACTAACGATGCCTTTACCCCAGCGTTGCGTGTTAGTTAAATGATTTCCAATTGAATACAATTTAGTTCTTTGACATCTTGATTTTCTATGTTTATAAACACCTCAGGTATTGCTCTTCTTCGAAGGACTCAAGACTGATGTTTTGTATGATTTAGCAGGGCGAATTTATCTGCTTATTTTCTTTCTGGCAATTGGCACTAATACATAAACAGATATGGAATCCAAATTTGTGTTTTAACATCATTCTCACTATAGCTCCAGAACGATTGAACTTTCAGATGCTGTTTTATCCATTTAAAGAACGGCTCAACACCCAAACGCTGTTTATAAGGCAGCGTGCCCGTTTCTTACAACAAAATTTGTTCTTTCCCGTCGGATTGAAAACAGGCGTTCAAAATTAACATAAGCCTTATACATGATGTAATAGCCGTCTTTTTGAACGGGGATTAAATCCATTATTTTAATGTCATGAACACTGTCTTCGGAAATAAAAGTAAGCTCAGGTATGGATGTTTTTAAATCAAGCATTTTGTGAATTTTAACTGCTGCTTTAGTTGAATGAAACCATGCCCATAAGAAACCTTCCAGACAAATTAAAGTTCTGGAAAATATGTCAGTCTCTGTTTTTATTTGACCCTGACAAAGTAGATTTATTAACAGCCTTTGCCAATGCCAAGGTGATAAAGCTTATCCGGTTTTAGTTTTAAATAAAGAAGTGTATCGCTCATGCTCTCCCGGTGCGTCAACTGGCCAAAAGCCATAATAAGAAATTGTTTCCAGCATGAGAAATCTTTTGATTTAAAATTTCCAGTGTACCTATTTACACAAACTTTGAAAGGATCCTGAGAAGCAAAATCCATAATCTGTGTAAACGCTATTCGCCCTTTATTCATTATCAATGATTTTCAACAAGGAGCGAATGGTATTTTCTAAGATCAACGCAAACGCAAAAATCGCTCAAACATAGGCCCATCAAGTGTTTCAAAGAATTTATATAAAAAACAACGCAACGCTGGTGATGCTTTTATTTTAGTTACAAATTAAAACTACTAACTGTATGAAGAAATCCTTAATGAGAAGTCTTTTGTTTCAAACTTACCTGGCATTATTCTTTTGCGGCTCAGTTTGCGCAAATGGCAGAACGGATAACAAATCCGATGAACTTTTAGCAACCCCCATTACTGGTATTGTAAAAGGAGTTAATGGGCAACCATTGGGTGATGTATCCGTTGGTATAAAGGGTACATCAAAAGGAACCATTACTGATAAAGATGGTCGATTTTCTATTGAATTAACCGGTAAAGAATCTGTACTCATTTTTTCGTTGGTGGGTTACAAAAGCCTGGAAGTGAATGTTTCGAATAAGAACAGCGTAGAAATTAGTTTGGAAGATGAAATTAAATACTTATCAGACGTAGTTGTGGTTGGTTATGGCAATAGAAAGAAGGTTAATTACACGGGTGCAGTTAGTACAGTGGGAACTAAGGAAATTGTTGAGGCGCCGGTAGCAAATATCAGCAATGCACTAACAGGGCGTTTATCTGGTTTAATTGCTGTTCAGCGGAATGGTGAGCCAGGTAGGGATGGTTCTAATCTTTTAATACGTGGTGTAAGCACTACTGGCGATAACTCACCGTTGGTAGTAATTGATGGTATTCCAAGAGGGGATTTCTCCCAAT
>JBDTVE010000094.1:0-10842 GCA_040007355.1 Bacteroidota bacterium
AGCGGTTGCGTGTCTACTGGGTTATGTAAATCATATATACGCAAGCTGGAACCCGATCATATGAACAATCTATTATTATCAGGAAAGTTGGTTTCAATATCCCAGCCAATCATTTTTGATTGAACAAATAAGGAATTGGACGCTTCTTTGATAACCACCATTGCTGTATTGCGCCGTGCCGGAAGGGTTGTATATCTTAGTTCCAAGTTGAATACGCGTACTGGAATAAGTATAATTTAGCCCAGACTGCAACCGCCATGTTTTGCCAATGGGCCGACTGACAAAAACTCCTGCTGCAAAAGAAAACCCTTTTTTTATATCAGATGGCTGCGTAAAGGCGGCGAAGTTGTTATTAATATTTGAACCGGGTGGCACACCGCCTGGCGGGATTGAATAAGCCATATTGGAATAAGAACTGGCAAATAACCCTGAAAGACCCTTTGAGAAACCAGAAAGACCTGCGTTGAGGTTGATTCCCCATTCAATCCTTTTTTTCGATTTGCCCAGGCTATTTTTTGCCAGGGGCGGAACGCTGTCAGGCACCGAAATATTTTTTTTGATTTCTTCGGTGGCGTTCTTTGCAGTAGACGGAGATTCACGCTTGCCAGAATCTGCCGGCAACAGCCCAGGAACCTGTTGACTGTTTACACGGTCCGTTCCATCGTCTTTTTCAACAGAACCAATACTGTCTATTGTTTCTTCATTACCTGTAACCTCGTGTTCCGCCGGTTTAATTAATTGCGCATGGGCGGCCACGCGGCTTCTCCCTGTTGTTACTGCAATATTCACTTGATGGTGTGCCACCGTACCCATGCCGGTCACCGCCCATCGATTTTACTGCAGCGGTCGTTATATCACGGTGATGTTCAGCCGAAATAGCGCTGGCCGTTTTGTTTCGGGCGGGTGCAGTTTGCGGGGATTTTAAACTGGTTGAAATATCCTTTTCCGCTGACGACAGGCCCGAATCGCCTTGTTTTACGGCAGGCTTGTCTTGCGGGCCGTTGGGGGACGCGGCTTGTCGCCGGCTATTTTCCGTGGCGGGGAGCACATTCTTTTTACCTGCGGCGTAATTGTTGTCTTTTGCATCGTGGCCACCGGTGTTTGAATAAAACATCCAGGCGCCAACGCCCATCAATAATAAAAAAGTAAGGGGCAGCCATAATACCCGCCGCTTTTTATCAGTGGAAATTTCTTTTTCCACCCGTTGCCATACCGCATCAGACGGAACAAAATTTAATTCGTCCATTTTCTGCTGTACTAGCCTTTCAAAATCCTTATCTGGCATAATCAGTTTTTTTTGGGGTACCCGATTGTTTTTGCAACCAACTAATCAGCAATACCCTTGCCCTTGCATATTGAGAACCTGAGGTTCCTTCGCTGATGCCCAGCATCTTTCCTATTTCTACGTGGGTATACCCTTCTACTGCGTGCAGGTTGAAAATGGGTTGATACCCCGGAGGCAACTGTCTTATCAGATTGGCCAGGTCGCGTGCATATGTTCTTACCAATGGGTTTTCAGAAGAACCAGGGTGCATGCTAATATCATTAAATGACAGATCAGCCTGGTAGCGGCTATTTCGTTTCAGGTAGTTGATGGCCGTGGTAACCATAATCCTCGTATCCAGGCACCTAGTTCGCCCTTGCCCTCATATTGCTGTAAATACCTGAATACCTTTACAAAAGCTTCCTGTAGCACATCCTCGGCATCATCCATGCTTTTGGTATACCGGTAACATACACCCCCAGCATGGCCGGGGCATACTGCTCATATAGCGCACGCAGAGCAGCAGGCTTACCATGGAGGCAATCCCTGATTAATTTACTGGTCACTGTCATCCGGTAGGAACTTGACAGGCAATATAGGGGAGGCGTTGCACCATTGCAGCGCCTGTGATCAACTATTTTGGTAAAATGGCCCGCAGAAACACTTGATATTTTAGCGCGGGCCAATCCCCACCATAGCTTTTCGCCCTACATTTGCCGCATGAATTTACAGGAACGGGACCGGGCCGTGATATGGCATCCCTTTACACCATTCAAACATTCACCCGACCCCATACCCATTGTAAAAGGCGAAGGGAGTATTTTAACGGGTGAAACAGGCAACCACTATATTGATGCCATCAGCAGTTGGTGGGTTAATCTTCACGGCCACGCACATCCCTATATTGCCGAAAAAATATTCCAGCAGGCCAAAACACTGGAACAGGTCATTTTTGCCGGCTTCACCCATGCGCCGGCCATCCTGCTGGCCGAGCGGCTGTTGCCAAAATTACCCGGACCGTTTTCAAAGATATTTTATTCAGACAACGGGTCCACGGCAACGGAAGTGGCGATAAAAATGGCGTTGCAGTATTGGTGGAACACAGAAATCGTTTATGAACAACCCCTGACTGGCCTACAAAAAGACCCGGGGTTCCGGCAGCCGCGGGCGGATGGAAAAAAACCAAGAAACAAAATACTGGCTTTTAACAACAGTTATCATGGTGATACTTTTGGCGCCATGAGCGTGAGCGACCGCAGCGTTTTTACCCGGGCCTTCCAGGACAAATTGTTTAACGTGATCTTTATTGATACGCCTATCAGTGAAAACATTGATGTCTTACTGAAATGCATTGAACAAAACGCATCTTCCATTGCCGCGTTTATTTATGAGCCGCTTGTGCAGGGCGCGGGTGGTATGAAGATGTATGCGCCTGCTTTGCTCAACAAAATACTCCAAACGGCAAAAAAACATGACATTCTTTGCATAGCAGACGAGGTTATGACGGGGTTTGGAAGAACCGGCCGCTTGTTTGCGTCAGAATATTGCGAAGAAAAACCCGATATCATTTGCCTGTCTAAAGGCCTCACCGGAGGAACCATGGCCCTGGGCGCAACAGCTGTTACCGCCACGGTGGTAGAAGCGTTTATCACCGATGACAAAATAAAAACTTTTTTTCACGGGCATTCATTTACCGCCAATCCCCTGGCCTGCACCGCCGCACTGGCCAGCTTAGACCTGCTGGAAGCGTCAACCTGCCGGGAAAACATTCAGGCCATTTCTGCCATGAATACAGCTTTTGCCGGGCGGTTAAAAAAGCAAAACCATGCACTGGTTAAAAACATACGACAACTGGGCACCATACTTGCTTTTGAAATGGAACAGGGAGAAGACGGGTATTTGAATGATATTGCAACCCGTATTACAGCCACGGCCCTGCAAAAAGGGGTTTACCTGCGGCCCCTGGGCAACACCGTTTATATTATGCCCCCCTATTGCATCACGGAGCAGCAATTGCAGCAAACCTATACCGCCATAGAAGAAATTATTGCCGGCATTGAAACGCCATCCCCGTAGTGAGGATGGCGTTTAAGAAATTCAGTCTATTGTTCCTATTATACTACTTTGAACGGAACGTCGTAATCTCCCCATAACAGGTGTATCTGCCCGTCCTTTGATACGGTGATGGTGAATTTTTCCTGGAACGGGCTTGCTTTTTTGGCTTTTACGTTCACCCTTAGCACGTCTTCTGATTCTTTATAGCTGAATGCGCCCCATTTGTGCACATCCTTGTTGAAAATAATCGTCCAGTCATCACCGTTGGCAATGGTAAAAAGTGCGTATCGGCCTGCGGGCAGGGATTTCCCTTCAACTTTTACTGCTTTGTTTATTTCAAATACGGTAGTAGAATCGGCACCCGTACGCCATACTTTACCCGGAAGGGGTTCAAGATTTTTACCGATGTTGCGCCCTCGTACGGAAGGCTGATTGTAGCGGATGTAGATGGTAGTACCGCTGGAAGTGGATCCATGAATTTCTGTAAGCGGGCTTTGCGTATTAGGTTTTTGCCCGGAGGCCGCGAAAGCCGTGATGCTCATGGCGGCGAATAACAACAGTGATTTCATATTATTCAAGTTTGATTTTAAAGAATACAACCATATCTGAACTGAAATAAAGCTAGCTGGGCCGCTCGGCCAGCTTTTTTAGCCGCGTCAGTGATTTTTCCATTACTGGGCCCAGTTGCCCGTCATATATGATGCTCTGGAATTTTTCCCAGGGGTACCATTTCAAATGAAAATCAAAATACCATTGTACCGTTGTGAACCCCTGTTTCCCTTCGTTTCTTATTATTGCAAAACCACTGCCAAATTTATTGCCGGAGGGTTGCTGCCATTCTGTTGTCACCAGTTTATTACTGCTACCGGAAAGAAAGATTGCTATCTCATCGGCCTTTAGCATATCCGTTTCCGCAACCCGGTTATGATATGCCTGTATATATTCGTTCCATTGTTCCCATTGTTTCAGATCAGAAAGCAGCGGTTGGATTTTTTCCGCCGGCGCACTGATATCAATGGCCCGGGATATACGGACATGAGAAGGCAGTAACAGTGAAATAAGCAAAATAACGCCAAAAAGCACGATGGCACTGATAAAAGCAAGTTTTAAAAATCGCATATTATTTTTTTACCGAAAATCAACCGGCCTCAGTCCCATTTAAAAACTTTGATGGCAATGGCATAAATAACCACGCACCACCCTAGCAGGATCGCAATTTCGGAGGGTGTTTGCCAAAGGTGAGCGCCTTCAAAAGACACTTTGCGCATCGAGTCGTTCAGGGCCGTCAGCGGCAGGTATTTTAATATAGGCTGGATACTTTGTGGAAGCGCATTTTTTGAAAAAAAGGTTCCGGAAAGAAAATATTGCGGGAACATAAACAGGTTGGCATAAATGGGAATGACATTCTGGTTTTTTGCCACGCTGCTGATGATAAAACCAAAACCCATAAATACCAGGAGACCCAATAAACTTAAAACCATCAGTTCCATAAAAGTAATCCAGCCATTGGCCAGGGTAAACCCATAAAAAAACCGACCGAACAAGATAATCACAACAGCCGTTGTTAGCTGGAATACCACCCTCCCAATCCCCTCGCCCACTACAATATATCCTTTGGTAATAGGCGTAGCGTACATCCTTTTCAATACAAGCGTTTCCCTTAGGCTAAAAAAAACAAAGGCTACCCCGAAAACAGCGGCGCCTATCAGTGAAAAACCCAGCATGCCGGGCAGGTAAAAATCGATCATTTTATAGGGACGTCCCGGAATTTCCTCTTTTGTAACCGTGGCATAGCTGGCTCCGGCTGGTTTGTCCTGGTCGTTAATGCGGCTGATGATATCCCGCAGGATGGTTTCCAGCACCGGCAGGTCTTTCTTGCTGGCCGCCGTAGATTTCAGGTGGACGGTATAGCCGCCCGCCGGCCCATTGTTTTTTTGAATGTCTACCAACGCGGTAATCCGGCCTTTTTTTAACCGGTCTTCCAGGTCTTCATTGGTGCTTTTTTTAACATCAAATACCGGCGACTGGGTGATGGCCTGGTATACGGCATTGCTGGTATCGCTGTTGCCGGTAAATGCAATATCCAGCGAAATACCACTGCCGCCGCTTAACGCGCCGAAAATAACAATCAATACAACGGGAAAGAACAAACTAAAAAATACCGCCTGCGGGCTCCTGAAAATAGCTTTTAGGGATGCTCTTGCAATTGCCATCATCGCCCTCCATTGACTATACGGCTTATCCATCTGTAATTATAATTTCCGTAAAACTATCTTATTATGTTTGGAATTGGGAATTTGAAATCGTTATTGTCCGGATAATTTTTTCAAATAAATGTTCGCAAGCCACCAACGATGGCTAGTTCTGCTTAACGGATGACTACCTGAAATGGCATCCTGGTCTGGGTGCTGCCAACGGATTGTTTTACCTGTTTTATGGCATTGTATACATTCCATCCCTGTTCTCCCAGTTCCTCTTTCATGGCTTTTATCTTCATGGCTTTTTTATACCCACCAAAAATGGTTTCCCACCAGCTCAGCGGTTCGGGGTATTCTTTCAGCCTGAATTCTTTTAGTTTTGCCATGCGTGCTGCGCAGTCAATAGCATCCTGTAAGCCCCCGGTTTTATCGGCCAGGCCCAACCCGATGCTTCTTGTTCCCGTCCACACGCGACCCTGTCCGATACTGTCAACAAGCGCCACCGCAATCCTTCTTCCTGCTGATACGCGATGCAGGAAAGTATTATAAATGCTGTCTACATCATTCTGCAAAAATCTTTTCTCCATATCATTTAAGGGTCTACTGGCCGTGGGCATATCAGCATAGGGGCCGGTTTTAATCCCGTCGAACGTAATACCGAGTTTATCATTGAAAAAATGTTGCAGGTTGGGAACGATACTGAAAACACCAATGGAGCCGGTGAGTGTATTTGCCTGAGTAAAGATACTATCGGCACCACAGGACATATAATAACCGCCCGAAGCGGCATAATCGCCAAAACTAAGCACCACCGGTTTTTGTTTTTTTGCAAGCTCCAGTTCACGCCACATATTTTCACTGGCCATGGCACTGCCGCCGCCGCTGTTTACCCGTATTACAATCGCTTTTATATTATCGTCGGTTCTTGCTGTGCGTATCAGGTTCCGGTAAGTATCGCCGCCAATCTGTCCTCTTTCACCCCGGCCGTCAACAATATCACCCTGTGCATAAATAAGGGCAATCCGGTTGTTGCCGGAGCCGGTTTTATAATTTACCGCCCGGGCATATTTACCAATGGTTATAAAGTTAATTTTGTCAATGCCGCTGACACCCAAGGCCGTTTTTATTTCACTTTTTACTTCGTCATCGTACCGGGTACCATCTATCAATTTATATTTTACCGCATCGGCAGCCGTTTGAACAGACATACCGGCAGCGTATCCATTCAGGGTTGCGGTATCCAGCTTTCTGGCTGTTGCCGTTTCAGTTAAGAAGCGGGTGTACAGATCGTTTAGAAATACAGAAGATTGCAACCGGTTGGCATCGGTCATGTGATCTGTTCTGAACGGTTCCGTTGCACTTTTAAATTTACCCGCATAAAAGATTTGGGGTTCTATGCCAAGTTTGTCGAGGGTCTGTTTAAAGAACATATACTGCAGCGCAAATCCTTTCCACTCCAGCCCGCCCTGGGGGTTGCAATAAATTTTATCGGCAATATTGGCCAAGTAATAGGCCTTCTGGGAAATAATATCCGCGTAAGCATAGATGAATTTTTTACTCGTTTTGAAGTCCAGTAATGCAGCGCGCAGTTCATCCGAAGTAGCAAACCCGTTGGCATTCTCACTGCATTTCAGATAGATGCCTTTTACCGTTGTGTCTGTTTTAGCATATTTTATAAGCCTCACCATATCATACAGACCGGGTGTATCAAACCGGTCATCGGAACCCAGGGCAGACAGCGGGTTATCCTGTACCTGTTCCTGTATGGACTGTCCCAGATCAAGATACAGAACGCCGCGGCCTCCGATGGCAGGTTTATCGGCCGACAGGCTACTAGCAACACCAACAATCCAGCCTACCATAATCAGCACTGCCAGGAAAGCAAATACAAGCATTGCCAGGAAGGAGGCAAAAAATATCTTAAAAAATTGACGCATGGTTATATTCTATTTTAGTAAACCGGCAAAAATAAAGATATTTGAACCCGGCATTTGTTACAAAGTATGAATACGGTTTATTTACTGACAGGCAGCAATGTAGGCAATCGGCAGCAATATTTGCAGGAATCAGCCGATCTTATTGAGGCGGACTGCGGCTATATCACGGCCAAATCAGCAGTCTACGAAACCGCCGCCTGGGGCAAAACCAACCAGGCTGCTTTTCTTAACCAGGCCCTGCAGTTATTTACGGTTTTGCAGCCCGCTGCGCTGATGCTCAAATTGCTGGCCATTGAAAGGGCGGCAGGCAGAAAACGAATGGAGCGATATGGACCCCGCACCATAGATATTGACATCCTTTTGTTTAATAACGAGGTCATCCATACTTCCCTTCTTACCATACCCCACTCGCAAATGGATACAAGGCGGTTTGCCCTTGAGCCACTGAATGAAATTGCACCGGGACTTGTACACCCGGTGTTAAAAAATACGATTGCCCAATTATTGCAGGCCTGTCCTGATCCGCTGTCTGTGAAAAAATTTTTACCCGTATAAATAATTAAGGCCTTACTATTGCAATTATTAGCAGTGCCTGAAAAAATATGAACCATCACTTCATTACCATTGAAGGAAATATTGGGGCGGGAAAAACAACACTGGCGCATATCCTGGCCAGGCATTACAACGCACGGCTGGTGTTGGAAGAATTTACCGACAACCCGTTCTTGCCAAAATTTTACAGCAATCCCAAACAATTTGCCTTTCCGCTGGAACTTTTTTTTATGGCCGAGCGCTATAAACAGTTAAAGGAGCTCATTCACACCAAGGATCTCTTCCAGTCAGTAACAGTATCCGATTATCTTTTCAGCAAATGCCTGTTGTTTGCCAAAGTCAATCTGCCGGAAGAAGAATTCCGGTTATACCTGCGTCTTTTTGAGATCATCCACCAGCAATTGATCCAGCCCGATGTGCTGATCTACCTGCATTCTCCGGTAAACAAACTGCAGCAAAATATAAAAAAACGCAACCGTAGTTATGAGCAGGGCATACCTGATGAATACCTGTTCAACTTGCAGGAAACCTATACCCAATACATCAAACAGCACAATGTAAAAACAATTTTTGTTGATGCCGTTAATGCAGATTTCCTGGGCAACGATAAACACCTGCGGGTGATCACGGACGCGCTGGAAAAGAACCTGGGTGAAGGACAGCATTATTTTACACTACCCTAAGTACCTGGGGGCCGCTGGTGCTGGTGCCGTACTGGGTTCTTTGTGCACTGGTGAAACCTGTGTGTGGGTTAAACAAATTTATTTTTGCGGTGTTCTGCCTATCTTTATTGAATAACGGCAAAAAGACAGATGGATATCCTCGCACAATCGAAAGATCCCTTTGCTTCTGTAAAACAAAAAGAATTTCGTACACTGCTTACCGGCAGATTTTTTTTTATCATGGGTCTGCGTATGATGAGCACCCTGGTTGGCTGGTGGATATACAATCTTACCAATGCCCCCCTGGCCATTGGTCTGGTGGGACTGTCGGAATTTGTACCTGCCTTTTCCATGGCCCTTTATGCAGGGCACACCATTGATCTCAGTGAAAAAAGAAAACTAATCCTGCGGGGCATATGCCTGTACCTGCTGGCAGCATGTATATTGCTTATCCTCTCAACCAGGTATACTTCCCTGCACCTGGCCAGCCACTGGATTGCGATCTACATTTGCGCAACTATATTCGGTACCGGCATGGTTCGCTCTTTTGTAGGCCCCACTTTTAATGTGATCCTGGCGACCATTGTTCCGAAAGAAAGTTTGCAAAACGCTACTACCTGGAACCAGGGTACCTGGCTTACAGCGTCTGTTTGCGGTCATGCAGCAGGTGGCTTTTTAATTGCAGGGCTAGGCAATACCGGCACCTTAGCCAGTATTGCAACCTTGATATTGTTGGCGCTGGTGGCTCTTTTCCAGCTAAAACCCAAACCAGCCCTGAATGAAAGGGGCGATCAAAAAACCTGGGACAGTGTAAAGGACGGCCTGCGTTTCGTACTACACACAAAAGAGCTATTGGGTGCCTTGTCACTCGATCTTTTTGCCGTATTGTTTGGCGGTGCAGTAGCCATGGTACCGGTGTTTGCCAGGGACATTTTGAAAATCGGGCCGCAGGGTTTTGGTTTCCTGAATGCCGCTTCCGATATGGGTTCTATTTGCATTGTTGTGATACTAACCCTGTTCCCGATGCAACAACAACAGGGTAAGAAGTTATTGTTTGCCGTTGCCGGTTTTGGCGGATGCATAATTATTTTTGCGTTGTCTAAAGCTTTCTGGCTTTCCTTTTCTGCCTTATTGATTGCCGGTATGCTGGATGCAGTCAGCGTGGTGGTACGCGGTACCATCATGCAGTTAAAAACACCCGATAATATGCGGGGCCGGGTTATGAGTGTAAATTCCATGTTTATTAATTCTAGTAATGAACTTGGCCAGTTTGAGAGCGGTGTTACCGCAAAGATGATGGGCGTGGTGCCGTCCGTCATTTTCGGCGGCTGCATGACGCTGCTGGTAGTACTGATAACGGCCGTTAAGGCACCCAGTCTACGGAAACTGGAATATTGATGACCCACAACCTTCCTTGAATGCATATCCTTATCAAACCCACTATAATATTCCTCGGTATAAAAAATCAGGATGCCGTGCAGCCATTTTCTTCGCATCAGCAATTTTATTTTACCGGGAAAATAATGCTTCGTTATCCTTTGAGCTCTGGTGACGGTATTATTCCGCCTGCGACAAAAGATTTTCCATTACAAAAAAAGTAATCGGGCAAAAGGCTGTATTTTTTAAAGTAATTTTTGGCCGATCGATTAGCACGTCTTCATTGGTATAGGGAAACCGGTGACAATCTGAAGGCCGTTGTTCGTATATGCTACAGTAATTGTCGTTTCCCAGGAAGGGGCAGGGTGCAGCGCGGGTAACATAATCACCGTCTTTATCAAGCCGCAGGTAGGTTTCAATAAAAACCCCTTCTTTCATTTTCAAATGCTTTGCAATTCTTTTGATATCCGGTGTTTTAAAGCGGGGTGAATAATTTTTGCAACAAGCACCGCATTGCAAACAGTCGATCTTTTCAAATGCGGCTGTATGTAATGCGGGCAACTGCCGCAATACCTTATTCCGGTTGGGTCTTTGCAGGAATTGCCTGTATTTTTTTTCATGCTCTGCTGATTTCTTCTGCCAGTTGGCCGGTAATCCATTTTCCATATTTAAAAATAGCACAATAACCGTTTGAATTGTATTTGGTAAACGGGTCAAGCCCCCGGGGGCAACCTACAACAATACCGGGTGCAGCCCGGTGGATGAATATCCGGATGGCCAAATACCGGTCGACGAAT
>JBDTVE010000095.1:0-13106 GCA_040007355.1 Bacteroidota bacterium
AGCTATATAGTCAATTAAAAAATTGGCGAACCTTTTGCCGGTACCAGCCGGTATCAAGCTGGTTTCTGTAATAATATCGGTGAGCAGATCATGAGAGGCTTCCATTATAATAGTTTAAAAAGTAAACATTGAAGGGTATCATGATATACGATATGACAACCGTTCAGTTACTCGGTGCGCAGGCAGATACCTTTCCACAATTACAGATCCGTGCGTGCTTCCGTTTTTTTTGTAAGGATGCGTTTGATGCGTTTTACAAGTCCCCGCAGGAGCCCGCCATCCATTTGTATACGCCGGTCGGTGGTCCATACCAGGGCTTTGCGGCTGGTTACATAATAAATTTTGCCAAACCCCCTGTTGCGTAGTTTCAACGCCAGCCAGCCGTCTTCATTGGCTCCGGGCGGATGGTTAAAGCCCTCTACCTGCCGGCCCTGCTCTTTTTTAAAACCGGAATTAAAACCGTATACATTAACCGCTTCTTCTTTAAACTTTTTGTTGAACCAGCGCATAAAATCGGCCGCCTGCTCATAAAAAAAATAGACCCGCCGAGCGGTGCCGGCGGTGGGTATAAAAGAAAAACGACCATACACAGCAGTGATGTCTTCCCGGTCCAGCGGTTTTACCATTTCCTCAATCCAGTGGGGCGGGTAAAGGGTGTCTGCATCAGCATTTAAAATATACCTGCCCCTGGCCGCCGCCAGCCCTGCATTACGGGCTGGTGTAATGCCCTGCCTGGTTTCACGGATACACCTGGCACCGGTGCTACTCACCATGTTCTCCGTATCGTCTGTTGAATTATTGTTTACTACGATTATCTCCACAGAACGCTGTGTAACTGATTTTGAAAGACAGGAAAGGGTCTTCAGGATGGATGCTTCCTCGTTATAGGCGGGCATTACCACGCTCACTTCTGGATTGTCTCTTAAGAGGCGCTGAAACCCTGCGCGAATGTCATCCAGCCTGGTCAGCAACGTGGCATTGGGTTGATTGTGCTCTTTTATATTGGCCGGTATAGCAATGGGGCGCATGGTCAGAAAACAAGGGTTTGGTCTCAAAACTAAGGGTATAAATTCATATATCATATACCCTTAAGAAAGTTCCGCTCTTGCCCTTATTTTTGTTTCAAAATAAGTTTATTAATAATCGTAGTTCAATATTGGCGAGCCCCATTGAATACCTGAAGGGTGTGGGTCCGCAACGGGCAGATCTCCTGAAAAAAGAACTGGGCATTTTTACGTTTAATGACCTGCTGGAACATTTCCCGCACAGGCATATCGACAAAACAAAAATCAGCCTCATCAAAGAAATTACCGCGCAGACAGATTATATACAGGTGGCTGGTAAACTACTGAGCCTTGAGATACTAGGTGAAAAAAGAGGCCGGCGACTGGTAGCTTCATTAAAAGACAGCAGCGGTATTATAGAACTGGTTTGGTTCCAGGCTATTCAGTGGGTACAAAAAACATTGCAAACCGGCCAGGAATACCTGGTATATGGCAGGGCCGGATTTTTCCAGGGTCTGCCCCAGATAACGCATCCTGAAATGGAGGTTTTCTCCCGTGAAAGAATGGAAGGAAAAACCTTCCTGGAACCGGTTTACCCAACTACCGAAAAATTGAAAATAAAAGCACTGGGTGGCAGGCAGATAGGCAAACTCAGTTTTACCCTGTTCAGTATACTGCACGAAAGAGATATACCCGAAAACCTGCCCCCGCCCGTCATTGAACAGCTCCAGTTATTGCCAAGACATATTGCCTACCGGCAAGTTCATTTTCCAACAGCTCCCGCCATCTACGAACAGGCCCTAAAACGGCTGAAGTTTGAGGAGCTTTTTATTGCCCAGGTTAGAATGAAACTGGTAAAGGCGGCCCGTCACCGGTTCTCAAAAGGAAACACCTTTGGCCTGGTGGGAGACCTGTTTAATACTTTTTACAACAAATACCTTCCTTTTGAACTAACTGGTGCGCAGAAAAGGGTCTTAAAAGAAATAAGAACAGATACGGCAAGGGGTAAACAAATGAACCGTTTGCTGCAGGGTGATGTGGGAAGCGGTAAAACCATTGTGGCGTTGTTATCCATGCTGCTGGCGGCCGATAACGGATTCCAGAGTTGTTTGATGGCACCTACAGAAATACTGGCCATACAGCACCTCAACAGTCTCACCGAATTGTTGAAAGATATGCCGGTAAAGATTCAATTGCTAACCGGTTCAACCAAAAAAGCAGCGCGGAATAAAACTATCCGGGAACTGGCGGCCGGTGAAATACATATTCTGATCGGCACCCATGCAGTAATAGAAGAAATCGTTCAGTTTAAAAATCTGGGCCTGGTAATTGTAGACGAACAGCACCGTTTTGGCGTGGAGCAGCGAGCCAAAATGTGGAAAAAAGCCGAGTTGCCGCCGCATATACTGGTAATGACGGCAACACCCATTCCAAGAACCCTGGCAATGACCGCTTACGGAGACCTGGACTATAGCGTTATAGATGAATTACCGCCGGGTCGTAAGCCCATTACCACCGCTCACCGCTATGAATATGATCGCACCAAAGTGATGGACTTTATTAAAAAAGAAATTGCACTTGGCCGCCAGGCCTACATCATATTCCCGCTTATTGAAGAGTCTGAAAAAATGGATTATGAAAACCTGATGCGGGGTTATGAAAACGTAAAAGCTTTTTTCCCCGAACCCCGTTACTGGATCAGCATGGTGCACGGCCAACAGAAATCCGATGTTAAAAAAACCAATATGGAGCGCTTTGTAAAAGCCGATACACAGATAATGGTTTCAACCACGGTTATTGAGGTAGGCGTAAACGTACCCAATGCCTCTGTAATGGTCATTGAAAGCGCAGAGAAATTTGGCTTATCGCAATTGCACCAGCTTAGGGGCCGGGTAGGGCGGGGTACCGACAAAAGTTTTTGCATCTTATTAACAGGCATGAAACCAACCAATGAGGCGCGGGAACGTATTAAGATAATGTGCGCTACCAACGATGGTTTTAAGATTGCGGAGAAAGATTTGGAGCTAAGGGGGCCAGGCGATATTGAAGGTACCCGGCAAAGTGGCGTACTAAATTTTAAATTAGCAAGCATCTTACAGGACAGGCAATTGCTGGAAATTTCAAAAGAACTGGCCGACCGTGTTTTGGACCTTGACCCCGAACTCATTTCGGCTGAAAACTTGCAGCTTAAAAACTTCCTGCAATCTCAAAAAGGGAAAACGGCCTGGAGTAAAATTTCGTAAATCAAACCGAGGGATTAAACTTTTAAAAAACTGTAAAGTTACAGGTACAGTAGGGGATAGTTACGATACTCAGAACATGAGCAACAAGATTTACAGATAATTGACGTTTAAACTAGGTAAATTAGACATACATTGAAGAAACAACAGCAAATATTCCTGCTACTGTGCTGCTTTATTTCATTTCGGGTTGCCGCACAGCAAATCAATTTTGATTTTATTGAAAACAAGGGCCAGTGGAACAGCCAGGTTAAGTATATGGGAGATATCGGCACCGGTTCCTTTTTTTTACAAAAAAGCGGCTTTACGGTCTTGCTGAACAGCCAGGAAGACCTGAAAAGATTACATCAAATCAGCCATGGAGGCGGCAGCGGTCTCATTGATATTGTAAGAGATGGTTCAGGGAATAACCTGAAAGCCACCGGTAATAATACCAGTACTCCCCCGGTTACCAATAGCGGCGTAGTCCTTCATGCGCACGCCTACCGCGTAAGTTTTGAAGGCGCAAGCGATGCAGTGCAGATAAATCCTGAAAAGCCACAGGCTTCCTATAATAATTATTTTATTGGCGACGATCCCGCCAAATGGGCTGCGGGTTGTAAAATATACAGGGGTATCACCTATAAAAATATGTACCCGGGTATAGATGTCCGTTATTATTCGGAAAACAATTCCCTGAAATATGATATCGTAGTAAGCCCGGGTGCCAATACTGCCAATATTCTAATGAAATATGAGGGCGCCGATAAGCTGTTCATAAAAAATAACCAGTTGTACGTTAAAACATCGGTAGGAGAGGTAAAGGAACTGGAGCCATATAGTTACCAGTTTGACAAGGTAAAGGGCAAAATGGATATCAGCTGCAAATATGAAATAGTAAATAATAATACGGTAAGATTTAAAATAAAGGCCTACGCAAAGGATCTCCCGCTCATTATAGATCCAACGCTGATTTTCTCATCTTTCAGTGGCAGCAGAACGGATAACTGGGGTTTTACAGCAACTCCGGGTCCCGACGGCAGCCTGTTCGGTGGCGGTATTGTTCAGCAAAACGGGTACCCTGTTACTCCGGGCGCCATTCAGCCGGTCCCGGGCGGCGCTACCTGGGATATCGGGCTCACCCGGTTTAGCCCCGATGGGAGTACCCGGATCTATAGTACATTTTTGGGAGGTAACGGTAATGATTACCCGTTGAGCATGATCTCTGACGCCCAGGGTAACTTGGTTTTAATGGGCCGTTCTTATTCCACTAACTTTCCGGGAAAAAAAGTTCTTCCACCCCCTCCTGCCAACGGTGTGTTGGAAACCGGGGCTGATTTAATAGTTGTAAAGCTAAACGGAGCCGGCACCGCTTTTATTGGCGCCATGCGTATAGGTGGTTCAGGACTGGATGCGGCCAATGTACAGGACCAGCGCGGAAATAACAATTCCCCCAAAAAGATGAGCACCCTGCGTTTTTATGGTGACGACTCAAGAGGAGAAGTGATACTAGACCGGTCAAATAATATTTATGTGGCAACACAAACGCAATCAAATGATTTTCCTCTTGTCAACCCCTTTCAAAATACATTGGCCGGTGGCCAGGACGGCGCCCTGCTAAAAATTGACCCTTCCTGCAATAACATTATTTTCAGCACTTTCCTGGGCGGTTCTAAAGATGATGGTGTATTTGTAATGGATATCAGCCCCGTTACCGGCAATCTCTATGTTGCCGGTGCCACTTCCAGCACTGACTTTCCCGGTAATAAATCGGGGGTAAAACAAGGCGCGTTCAGCGGTGGGTTAACAGATGGGTTTATCAGCGAGATTGCCGGTGATGGCAGCGGCATTGTTAGAACCACCTATCTTGGAACAAATAGTTATGATGCCATTTATGGGATCAAATTCGACAAGCTGGGCTATCCCTATGTGATGGGTATCACGGAAGGCGCCTGGCCGGTTGTAAACGCGGCCTATAGCGTTCCCAATTCAAAACAATTTATCGCCAAATTAAAACCCGATCTCTCGGATTTTGAATACTCAACCGTATTTGGCAATGGTTCTGCCATGCCGAATATTTCGCCGGTGGCATTCCTGGTAGACCGCTGCGAGAATGTGTATGTGTCCGGCTGGGGCGGGTTTCCTTTCCCAAGTCCTTCTGCCGATGTTTTTGACCAGGCAGGGGTTAACGGCATGCCTATTACAGCGGGTGCTTTAAAATCAGTTACAGACAATAAAGATTTTTATTTTCTGGTTCTCAAAAAAGACGCGGCCGCTCTTTTGTACGCAACCTATTTTGGCCAGGGCGGCACAGGCGCCAGCGGGTTTGGAGAACATGTAGACGGTGGAACCAGCCGGTATGACCAGCAGGGTGTAATCTACCAGGCCATTTGTGCCAATTGCGAAGGCAATTCCTATGGGCCGCCCAATCCGCCCTATCCCATTACACCTGGCGTGGTAGGCCCTGTGAACGGAGCGGGAAATGGGGGCTGTAATTTAGGGGTTGTAAAAATCGCCTTTAATTTTGCAGGTGTGGCTGCCGGGATAAGAGCATACATAAACAATGTTGTTGATACGGTAGGCTGCGTGCCTCTCACGGTAGAATTCAGGGATACCGTTAGAAATGCCATTAGCTACGAATGGAATTTTGGGGATGGCTCACCGTCTCTGTTTACTAAAAATTTTACCACTGTACATAACTTTACTACGGTGGGCAAATACCGGGTAATGCTGGTGGGCATAGATTCCACCTCCTGCAATGTCCGGGATACCGTATATACAACCATACGGGTAGGAAACAATCAGGCATTTCTAGGGTTTACCGCTAACAAATTACAGCCCTGTCAATCCCTGTCTTACCAGTTTAACAATACATCCACTGTTTCAGCTACGGCCGACCCGTTCACCAATCAATCATTTGTCTGGGATTTTGGAGATGGAACTGCCCGGGTGGTATCCGGGTTGGCGGCCATTACGCATAGCTTTGCAGCGGCAGGAACCTATAATGTACGACTTGTTTTAGCGGATACCGGCTACTGCAATTCGCCCGATTCGCTACCAGTTATTCTGCGGGTGGCTCCCCTGGTTAAAGCCCTGATTGAAACGCCTGGTCTGGGTTGCATTCCAGACAATGTGGTGTTTCACAATGTCTCCATGGCGGGTACAAACTTTACCTGGGATTTTGGTGATGGAACTGTTGAGGTTAACAATAATGCGGATGTGGTACACCTGTATACTGAGCCCGGTACCTACCAAATTAAACTAGTGGCCATTGACACGTCAACCTGTAATAAAATTGATTCTATTACCATCAGCATCGTTATGGCTGATAAACCAACGGCATCGTTTACCTATACCCCGCTTACGCCGCAGGAAAATTTTCCTTACACTTTTACCAATACGTCTTCGCCGGACGCAACACATTTCAAATGGCTTTTCGGAGACGGGGATTCCCTGCTTGCCAGGAGCCGGGGAAACATAGACCATTTGTATAATACCAGTGGTACCTTCCAGGTATTATTAATTGCCTATAACGATGCCGGCTGCGCAGATACCGCAAGGGCTGAAGTGGTGGCAATAATAGTACCCCGCCTGGATTTGCCAAATGCGTTTACACCGCAGAGCAATTCGCAAAACAATATTATATATGTGAGGGGTTTCGGTATCGGAAAAATGAAATGGCGTATTTATAACCGGGTTGGAAACCTGGTTTTTGAAAGCAATAGTACCAGTGTTGGCTGGGATGGTAAGTTCAAAGGCGTGGTGCAACCCATGGATGTGTATGCCTATACGCTGGAAGTAGCATTTACAGATGGTACAAAAGCAACTAAAAAGGGGGATATTACGTTATTAAGATAGCCGGCCATAATAATAAGCATAACAATATTGAAACGAAAGGAGATTATTTTGATATCTAAAGACTAAACAATGAGTGCGCACAGAAGCCTGCAGGAGAATGTTGTTGCTTTGATAGTACTACCCGCCTACCGGCAATGCGCCGGACAGGGTTATTGGGCTGCGCCGATGCCGGCTACATGTAAAAGAATAATGATTCTTTTTGTGTTGATGAGCTCCTCTATTTTTTCGTTTGCGCAGGATCTTCATTTTTCACAATGGTTTAATTCCCCGCTTACTACCAACCCGGCCAATACTGGCTTTATACCAGATGCGGATTACCGGATTGGCGCCAATTACCGGAACCAGTGGGTAAGTGTTATGAATGCGCCCTATAAAACAATGAGTATTTGGGGCGATGCGCAGGTGCTCCGGGATCGAATAGAAAATGGCTGGCTGGGGCTTGGCGGGGTCATTTTAAGGGATGTGGCCGGCAGCGGTAATCTGACCTCCACCCGGATATACGGTTCTCTTGCCTATCATCAGCAAATTGGGTTGGGAAGCCTGGTAACAGCAGGTTTTAATGTGGGCTGGTCCAACAAAAGGGTAGACCCCACCCAGCTGAAATTCCCTGATCAGTTTAACAAGGCCACGGGCTTTTTTGATGCAGGCGTGCCTTCTTCAGTGGTATTTAACAGTACGGCTATTAACTATCTCGATATACAGGCCGGCCTCAATTATGCTTACTTCCCTTCGGATAAAGTGTATATGAATGTGGGTCTTTCCATCCAGCATTTAAACCGTCCGCGCGAATCTTTCTTCGATAATGTTTCCGGTTATGATAACCGGCTGGCACCCCGCTATATAGGGTTTGTAAATGGCAGCTTTAAGGCCAGTGACCTGGTAATTATAAACCCGATGGCCTATTATACCAACCAAGCCGGTGCCCATGAACTGGTAGGCGGACTGAACGCCAACTACAATCTTAGCGGCGACGGCGAAGTACAACTGGTGGGCGGCATTTATTATCGTACAGGCGATGCCGTTATACCCATGCTGGGCTTTCAATGGAAAATGCTGCGCATTAATTTTACCTACGATGTTACCATTTCAACCCTCAGCAACTATAACAATGCGCGGGGAGCGGTTGAATTTGCAGTGCTGAACCAGGGGTTCTATAGTCAGTACGATGGGAACCGGCGTCAGTCCTGGTGTCCCAGCTTCAAAAATTAGGATCCAGCTATTGGTCAATTTTCAGACAATTTGAAATCGATCACTTTCAACTGAAGGGTTTTGTTCCCGTTCCATTCATTTTCATCAATTGTAAAAACAATATCTACCGGGTGATTCAATTGCAGCAGGTGAAACTTTTCCGCCATACCAAAACCAATACCGCTGAATACAATATTTTTCTGTTGCAATGAAAATTTAATATGTTCCTCTTTTACTATTCTTGACCAGCCATTGTCCAGGAGTTGCCGTGTTATAAAAACAGGGCGCATATTGCCGGGACCAAAAGGCTCCATTTGCAAAATAATATTATACAATGATTGGTTAAGCTGAGAGAACTCAATTTCCGCGTCTATGATGATTTCGGGAACCAGCAGATGAGCGGGTATGGTGGACGCAATAACAGCTTCAAATTTTCGGCTGAATGGTTCAACCTGTTCGGGTAAAAGAGTCATGCCAGCAGCGGCAAAATGGCCACCATAGCCAAGCAAATGTTCGCGGCAGGCATAAATAGCCTCATATAAATTAAAACCCGCCACGCTCCGTGCGCTTCCGGCAACCAGTTCCCCGCTTTTTGTAAGCACTACCGTGGGCCGGTAATAGGTTTCAATGAGCCGTGACGCAACAATACCCACCACGCCCTTATGCCAGTGAGGCTGAAAGACCACGGTTGATTTCCTGTTTACCAGTGCCGGGTTGTTACGGATAATGGCAAGGGCTTCTTCCGTAATATTGATATCCGCTTCTTTACGGTCCGTATTATCGCTGTGCAGCATAGCCGCGTATTCAAGCGCCCGCGTATAATCTTTTTCTATAAACATTAAAACGGCTTTCCGGGCATCATCCATCCTGCCGGCGGCGTTTACCCGCGGCGCTATTACAAATACAAGATTGGTAGTATTCATAACGGGATTTTTAAAACCGCTTAATTCAATAAGGGCTTTTATACCGATGCTGGGGTTTTCGTTTACTTTTTTCATGCCATGACTGGCAAGAATGCGGTTTTCACCCGTAATGGGTACTATATCCGCGGCAATAGCAGTAGCCACCAGGTCAAGAAAACAATAGTAATCTGCTTCCGGTATATTCAATTCCTTTGCAAGTGCGGTAATCAATTTGAATCCAACACCGCAACCGCATAACTCTTTAAACGGATAACCGCAATCCGTTTGTTTGGGGTTAAGAATGGCGGCGGCGGCGGGCAGGTCTTTTTCGGGCAGGTGATGATCGCAAATGATAAAGCTGATACCAAGTTCTTTGGCATACTGAACCAGGTCAACCGATTTTATTCCGCAGTCCAATGAAATGATAAGCGTAAAGCCATGGCCCCTGGCATAGTCAATTCCTTTTTTTGAAACACCATATCCCTCATGGTAGCGGTGAGGAATGTAGAAGTCGACCGCTGCGAGTGAATAGATTTTTTGCAGAAACTGGTACATACAGGCAACAGCGGTGGTACCGTCTACATCGTAGTCTCCAAACACCAAGATTTTTTCTTTTTCGCGGATGGCCTCCAGGATCCGGTCAACGGCTTTCTGCATGTCTTTCATCAGCAGCGGGTCATGCAACTGATCCAGTTGCGGACGGAAATAATTCTTTGCTTCTTCAAAATTTCCAACAGATCTTTGTGCCAGTATATTGCAGATTACCGGGCTTATTTTCAGCGATTGCTCCAACCGGGCAGCTGTTTCCGCGAGGGCGGGCAGTATTTTCCATCTTTTCTGCATAAGGATAAGGTTATTAATAAGCGGCGCTAATATTTCCTGTCTGTTGTATACCTCACCAGTTCTTCCAGCGATTGACGTACGGGGGAATCCTCAAACCCGTACAACAACTGCAGGGCCTTGTCGCGGTATTCTTCCATCTTTTGCTGGCTGTACCCGATGCCGCCGCTTTTTTTTACTACTTCAATGACCTGGTTTACTTTTTCCTTACGGCGGTTCTCATTCTTGATGATGTAAATAAGTTCTTTTTTTTGACTGTTGCTGCAGGTATTGAGGGTATAAATAAGGGGCAGGGTCAATTTTTTTTCCCGGATATCGTTGCCGGTAGGCTTTCCAACGTCTTCGTTTCCATAGTCAAACAAATCATCCTTGATTTGAAAAGCAATGCCCACCCATTCCCCAAATTGTTTTAGTTTGGCCGTGATTGCCTGGTTCCGGCAGGTGGAGAAAGCGCCCGCCGCGCAGGAAGATGCCAGTAGGGAAGCAGTTTTGTTGCGGATGATTTCAAAATAAGTATCTTCTTGAAGGTTCAGGTTACGCGCCTTTTCAATTTGCAGCAGTTCTCCCTCGCTCATCTGTTTTACAGCGCCGGACAGGATCTTCAGTATCTCAAAATCATTGTTATCCAGCGACAATAAAAGTCCTTTTGACAATAAATAGTCGCCCACTAGCACCGCCACCTTATTTTTCCACAAGGCGTTAATGGAGAAGAATCCCCTACGCTCATACGATTCATCAACCACATCGTCGTGTACCAGAGTAGCGGTATGCAGCAGTTCCACTAGGGAGGCAGCCCGGTAAGTCTGGTCATTTACTTCCCCGGTTAATTTGGCGGAAAGCAATACAAACATGGGTCTCAGTTGTTTACCCTTCCGTTTTACAATATAGCGCATGATGGTATCCAGCAATGAAACATGGCTTTTTACTGATTCTTTGAAGACTTTTTCAAAGATTTCTAACTCATTTGCTATAACTGGAGGTGGAAACTTCATTATATATCTGGAACCGGCAAATTACAATATTCAGGTTTTAAATACAGATTATGCAACTTTTTTAGCCTTTGCATTGTCTCAAAACTATGAAATGCAACAATATGCACATTGTTCATTCCTGAAAAAAATTTGGTATATTTTAACTAAATGATATTTTTGCACGAGCAATGGTATTTTGTATTCGTATTAAATCTTCATAAAAATCAGTTATGGCAAGCAAAAAGAACGTTTTTTTATCAGGCATAATATGCCTCTTTGCGTCAGCCTCGTTTGCGCAGGTGCAGACAGGGTACGATGTAAGGGATTCTTCTCTGATACCAGCCTCCAGGCAACCACAACACAATGAATTTTTAAATAATGCTTACCCCTTTCCGGCCAAGCCACGTAACCAATGGGAAATTGGCGTTAAAGGCGGAATTTCAAGTGTAGCTGGTGATGTTCGGTCTGTTTTACCGACCGGAGGTTTTGGAATTCATGTAAGAAAGGCATTGGGATATGTTTTTTCATTGCGTGCAGAATATACCTGGAACAGGGCAAGAGGCCTCAACTGGAGCGCTTCCAGCGGCTATACCAGGAACCCATCATGGCTGGGTGCCGGTTATACACCTGGTGTTGACAAGGTTTTTTACAATTACAAAACAACCGTGCAGGATCTTAGTTTGCAAGGAGTTGTAACATTGAACAACATTCGTTTCCACAAAGCTAAAACAGGATTTAACCTGTATGCGTTTGGTGGTATTGGGGGTTCTATCTATGATACCTGGATAAATGCAAAAGATGCCGCGGGGGCTCCTTATAAGGCGCTCTTCAATGGTACGGCTTCCGGCACTTATTCAAACCGCAAGGATGTTAAGAAAACATTGAAAGCAGGCATGGACAAATCTTACGAAACCCATGCTGAGGTAGATCCTTTGCAGCCTAAAGTATTTGGAAAATCGTTCAAACCGTCTTTCCAGATAGGCGTTGGTATGGCATTTAAACTTTCCAATAAATTCAACCTTGCTATTGAAGAACGGTTTACCGCCGTTAAAACAGATTTGCTGGATGGTCAGCAGTGGCAGGAAAATACCTATGTTCCGGGCGGTGGTGGCTCGGTAGGTGTTAATGTACCTGCTCAAACAAGAGATTTTGATTCTTATAATTTTTTCTCTATTGGTCTTAATTATAATCTCGGTAAAAAAGCTGTTGAGCCGTTATGGTGGGCAAATCCATTGGACTATGCCTACAACGAAATCAATGCTCCCCGTCACATGAAACTGCCAAAACCCGTTTTGGATGATGCAGATGGCGATGGCGTAACTGACCAGTTCGACCACGAACCCAACACACCTGCTGGTGCACCTGTTGATACTCACGGTGTTAGCAGGGATACCGATGGCGATGGCGTACCGGATATAAAAGACAAGGAACTGATTACTCCAACACAGTGCCAGCCGGTAGATGCTGATGGAGTTGGTAAATGTCCGCCTCCTGCATGCTGCACAGAACTGAACGCCAAAATAGATAGCATGATGATCAGAAAAGCAGGTTGTGGCATTGGTGATTTGCCAAGTGTTTCATTTGCAGGCCGTTCTGTAAGCTTAAGCAAAGATGCTCAGGCAGTTTTGGCGGGCGTTTCTTCAAAAATGCGCGACAATCCCAATTGCAAAGTTGCCGTAAGCGGATATGGCGAAAGCAATAAAGCTGCACAGCAATTGAGCTGGGATAGGGTAAATGCAGTTATCAAATACCTGGTAGAAAAAGAAGGTATCAGCGAAGACCGCTTTATCTTCAAATATGCCCAGGGAGAAGGCGACAGCAATACGGTTGACCTGAAAGACGGAACCGGTGAAGAAGGTCCTAACACAGTGCCTGCCCCTCACCCAAATCTCAGAAGAAAGAAATAAATTCACAGCTTAATAATTATAAAGCCCTCCCCATCCGGGAGGGTTTTATAATTTCCTTAACTACAAGCTTTTGGAAGGCTGATATTTTCCTTTCATTTTTGCTTAAATCAATTAACTTTGCCCACCTTTATGAGGATACCAGCAGCACTGATTATTATTTGTTTCGGATTCACGGCTTGTTCCGGTTTCAGTAAAGTACAGAAAAGCAAGGATTACG
>JBDTVE010000096.1:0-4162 GCA_040007355.1 Bacteroidota bacterium
CCGGCCACCCCGACCTTGGCAAGGTCGTGCTCTACCAAATGAGCTACTTTCGCTTATCAAAAAAGAACTGTTTAACTAATACGTTCCTGTGTTTGGCGGGTGCGATCCGTACAGCCATTTGTTGCGGTACAAGTGAGTGACACAACGATACCCGGTTATGTTCAACTGCCTGTACACCATACCGCCCACACAAAGAACTGTTTTTTGGACTGCAAAAATAAGGATTGCAGCCATACGGAAAAATATTTTTTGCGCTTATTTGTACTGCGGTGTATAGAGGGTATTACCGGGCACGCTTACTTCCGGGCGCCCCTTGTAACGGTGCGTATATAAACCAAAACTTGCACCCACCAGAAAAGCCACCACGCAGAACACTTCCAGGTAAAAAAGAAAAACCGAAGAATTTACCCAGCTATAAGTAAAATCTTTTTTCCGGGGATCTTGATATGCTATTGGCTCCAATGTATCCATAAAAAAATTATTACCCGCAAAAATAACGCTTACCATTTATATTACACAGCTTTATGCTGCATAATTTCCGAAAATTTTCTTTTGCCCCGTACAAAATATTCCCAGACAATGATCTTGTTTGTCCAACCCTGTAGCGGGCCTTTTTTTCGGCTGGCAGGCATTACGCTTTGTTTACGGTAAAACAAGCACCAGTACAGGAAACCCAGCTGCGCCTTTAAAACAGCTATAAAATAAACGCCATTGCCGGTAAGCAGGGCTTTCCAGGCAGCCAATGCGTCCATACCCATCCGCAAAGGCAGTTTCCAAACCAGTTGCTTCCGCGGCAGGTTTTTAGACAACATAATAAGGTTATTCCTGAAATTGAGGTATATCTTTCGATTGTTTCCCTGGGGTAAAGTGCCCCCGCCCACATGATAGACAACGGACTGCGGACAGGCCATCACCGTATAACCCGCCAACTGCATGCGCCAGCACAAATCAATCTCCTCCATGTGCGCAAAGAAATATTCGTCCAGCCCGCCACAATCATGATAAGCGGCCGGGCGCACAAACATGGCGGCGCCGCTGGCCCAAAATATGGGTGCCCTATCGTTGTATTGTCCGTGGTCATCTTCGCATACTTCAAAAACCCTTCCGCGTGCAAACGGATAACCAAATGTATCCATCCAGCCCCCTGCCGCGCCGGCGTATTCAAACCTGCCGCGGTTGCCTTCCATCAGTATTTTCGGCTGACAGGCGCCGATACGGGTATCACTTTCCATTAAGGCCAGCATGGGTTCCAGCCAGCCGGGTTGCACTTCCACATCTGAGTTCAGCAAGACATAATAATCGGCTTTCACTTGTTTGAGCGCCTCATTGTATCCCTTTGCAAAACCAAAATTTTGGTCCAGCACAAGGATGTCTACGCGGGGATGGTTTTGTTGCAGCCAGGATACCGACCCGTCTGTGGAAGCATTGTCTGCCACCATCACGCGGTGACCGCTGCCGGTGCCAGACAGCACCGAGGGCAAAAACCGCTGCAGGTATTGTTTCCCGTTCCAGTTAAGAATTACAATGGCTACTGTGGGCATTGGCTGTTCAGATAAGGGGCAAAAATAGGTGATGGAAAAATAAATATACCACAATCCTGGTGAATGGCCGGCAATGGCCACCACGGGCGATGGCCATCGGTAAATCAGAAAATCAATTTACATTCGGTGTATGATAGCATCTTTGTTTAACTGGCGTACAGGGCTGGCGGTGATTGCCATCGGTATTGTAAGCAGTTCTGTTTTTTATTCGCAATACCTGGCAAAAAAAATCATCAAAGAAGAGCGGCTGCGGGTAGAGCAATGGGTAGAGGCGGAAAAATTGCTGGTCAACGATTCAACTGGTATCAGCACTAAGCTGATTACCTTAATCATCCCCGAAAATAAAACCATCCCGATAGTTGTCACCAATGAAAGTGGCGAGATCATCACTTCGGCCAATCTTGATTCCGCAAAACTGGCGACCCGGCCAGGATATGTGCAGGCACAATTAAAACAATTCAAATCACAAAACAAGCCGATTGAATGGGTGAACCCACTGGATACCAGCCAGCGCGATTATTACTATTATGGCCATACCAGCCTTTTTAACGAAGTGCAATACTTTCCGCTTATCCAGTTATTTATAGTGGCGCTGTTTATCATCATTACCATTATAACCATCAGCACCCGTAACAAATCTACCCAGAACCAGGTGTGGGCGGGCATGGCCAAAGAAACCGCGCACCAGTTGGGCACCCCCATTTCCTCGCTGGAAGGCTGGGTGGAAATGCTAAAAGAAAACGCATCCAACGATGCCATTACAACCGAACTAAAAAAAGATGTAGACCGGCTGAAACTGGTTTCGGATCGTTTTGGAAAAATTGGCAGCAAGCCGCAATTGGAGCCAAACAATATTGTGGAGGAAACCGGTAAGATGGTTGAATACATACGCAAACGCGCAGCCGGCAAAGTGCAGTTTATACTCAACCACCCCCGTACGGAGGAGGTGAGCGCGCGTATTTCGGTGCCCTTGTTCGACTGGGTAATTGAAAACCTGTTAAAAAATGCGTTGGATGCCATGGACGGCAAAGGTCTTATCACTATTGATATCAGGAACAATCTAAAAGACATTTATATTGATGTTTCCGACACCGGCAAAGGCATCAGCGCGGTCAATATCAGCAAAGTTTTTAAACCCGGTTTTACCACAAAAAAACGGGGTTGGGGGCTGGGCCTTAGCCTGTCTAAAAGGATCATTGAACAATTTCACCAGGGAAAGCTTTTTGTAAAACAGTCAGAACCCGGCCGGGGCACCACCTTCAGGATTGTATTGTTAAAGACCGGGTGACAGAAGACCGGTGCGGTGGCTGACAGACCCATTTTCCAAATTCAATTTTAAACGAATCAACTGATCAACCAATCAAGTTTTCAACTAAATTGCAGCCGCTGCGGAGGTGGCGAAATTGGTAGACGCACTACTTTGAGGTGGTAGCGGTCGAAAGACTGTGGGAGTTCGAATCTCCTCTTCCGCACAAGATAGCCATTGTAAAAAGCCCTGTTACCGGGGCTTTTTTGCATTAATATCAATATTTAAGTGGCTCTATACTGGCAACGATGCTGGATAAACAGGTTTTGCCTTACCATATTTAAGAAACGTCCATTGTTATAACACTTTTTTTATCACGGGCAATGCCAGCCCCTCCATTACAGTATACCCTTCCTTATTGGGATGCACGCCGTCAGTGGAATAAACGGCCTTCATGCCTTTCTGGTCGTCCACCAGCGAGGAGTAATAATCAATGTAAGCAAAATGATTGCGGTCAGCATATGCCTTTAACCACTGGTTCAGTGCAATGATACTGTCGGCCGGTTGCAGTACAGGTTTCCATCCAAACTTATTGGCCGGCAGCACCGAACCGATTATCACTTTGATCTTATTGGCCCGCGCGAGTTCGGCCATCGACATAATATTGTCTTCCACCATTGCTACCGTTGAGTGACCGGTATTGCCGGCTATGTCATTGGTGCCGCATTCTATAACAACGGCCTTTGGATGCAGGGCAATAACATCGGCCCGGAAGCGCAACAGCATCTGGGGCGAGGTCTGGCCGCTGATGCCACGGTTAACAAAATGATTGGCTTCAAAAAATTCAGGAGCGTCTTGGATCCAACCAATGGTAATAGAATTGCCCATGAACACCACCCGGTCTTTGGGCGCGGTTTCGGTCATCAGTTTTTCATTGTCGGCCTGAAATTTTTTCAAGTTGGGCCAGTCCTGGGCTTGTGAAAAAAAGGAGATCGATACAAATACGATGCAAAAAAAGCATTTCATACGCGGGATCATTGAAGTGTTATACGAATGTTTTAGTTTTTCGCCGTCAGGCACTACCTGGTCCATTTCCGGCAGGTAAAGATACTGGTAAGATTGTTTTGATCGATGCAATGACAGATCTTTTTAATTTGAGAATGACCTATTGAAGGATTTTTAGAATTTTTAAAATAATTTTTAGATTTAAGCAAATATCAGTAATTTTTGTAAAAATCAAACCTCCTGTATGGTTATCATAAGCAAGAGCGTGTAAAAACAGTTCATTGAAAAATATCCGCAATCGGCTAAGCATGTTTCCAGGTGGTATAAAAAAGTAAAGAGAGCCGCTGGAAATTGTTTGCTGATATGAAGA
>JBDTVE010000097.1:0-4301 GCA_040007355.1 Bacteroidota bacterium
CCTCTCCAGGCTCACTGGTGTCAGTGGGTCATCATCTTGTTTTAGATTCATTGTTGTTCAGGCATCTGAACCCATCTCCTTATCATCACGGATCCAAATTTTTGTCATCCGAAACCAAATCCTTGTCATCCCTACCTTAGGAAAGATCTGCTTCCGCGCAATTCCAATTCTTCTGAAGTAACGGCATCAAAGCTGGCGGTATGCACCAAGGAATCAGGCGTTAAGAATCAATTCCGGCTAAGCACAGGGAACTACAAACGGTACCCCAAACCTTTCGCCCAAATCTGCCAGGTCCAGCGCAACGGAATGTAAAACAGGGATGCCATTTTGCAGGCGTTCCAGCTCAGCCACTCGCTCGGGATCGCCGGGTATCAGTATGGCCGCTTGTCCTTTAACTGTTTTCGCCGACCGGAAACGTCGTATCCATTGATCCATGTGCAGTTTAAAATCTGCGGCCGGCCGGAAAGCATCTATGCGCATAGCCCCAAAAAAATGACCGATACCCTTGCCCGGCATGTTTTCAGGCATGGGTACATAAGCCGGAAAGGGAGGAACCCAGGGCCCGTAATTGGCGCCGCTTAGCACGCCTGAGAAAATATCCACCACGGCGCCTAGCGCATACCCTTTATGACTGCCATGCTCCCGGTCGCCACCCAGCGGTAGTAAGGCACCGCCTCCTTTTAACTCGTGCGGGTTGGTGGACACATTGCCGTCCTTATCCTGGACCCAGCCCGACGGTGCGTGTTCATTTTTGCGTTGCAAAATTTCCAGTTTACCATTGGCGGCGGTAGTAGTGGCCAGGTCGGCCACAAAAGCGGGCTCCTGGCCAGCCGGTATGGCCACGCAGATGGGGTTGGTACCCAGCATGCGTTCTGTTGAAAAAGTGGGTGCCACCAGGGCGCTGGCGTTGGTCATGGCAATGCCAATCATATCCTCTTCCAGGGCCATCATGGCATGACAACCAGCAATACCAAAATGATTTGAATGACGAACGCTTACCCAACCGGTGCCCACCTGCCGGGCTTTGTCTATCGCCACCCGCATGGCATAAGGAGCCACCACCAGACCAAGACCACTATCGCCATCTACCACGGCGGTGGAGGGCGTTTCATGAACGATTGTAACATCAGGATGGGCGTTTACCCGTTTGGCATCCCAAAGACGTATATAACCGCTCAGCCGCGCCACTCCATGTGAGTCAACACCACGCAGGTCCGCAGACAGCAGGGTACTGGCGGCGGTAACGGCATCCGTATTACTGCAGCCCATCTTTTTAAAAATATCTTCCGTAAAAGCAAGCAGTGTTTTATAGGGGATGATTTGTTCACGCATGTCGCAAAGAAACAACAAATGCGCGATAAGCACCGGGCGCCGTTACTGTTTCACCATAACTTAAAATGGGAACCGCATGCGTTGGGGCAATGCCCTAAAGCCGTTTAAAAAATCTTCCGGTTTCTTTTTTAATTCATCGTATAATTTCCGGCTGGTGCAGGCAGACGGTTAAATCATGCCATCCAAATCAATTTGCATGGTATGGCTTTACGTGTGTATGGTCACAGTTTGTTAGGAGAGGGATGTATAATTTTCATTTGCTCCGCATCCCAATAAATAATTTTTTTCTGGAAATAGCTATCGTTGCTGGCCAGGCAGGGCGCGGCAGCGCGAAAAGCAGTTACGGGGTCTTCAATAACGGGGCTGCCGGTTCTTACGGCTTCAAAAAAATTGATAAAATGATCCACGTGTTCACTATAACCCGCGGGTTTTTTAAAACTGATGGGTGGTTTTACCCGTGCCCGCTGGTCGGCAGCCGTCCATTTCTGTTCGTATTGCTTTTTTAATTCATCCTGCATGGCCTTGGGATAGGTAGCCAGTGCATCCCAGCCGCCAATGCCTGGTGCTTTTGGCATCAGGCTGTGTGTAATGTTAAGCCCGTCCCCGGTTTTTTCCAGTACGCCTTCGCTGCCAATAAATTTTACCGAGCCATGATCGCCGTTGCCGCTGATGAAATTTACCCGCAGCATTACCTGGAAGGAAGGATGTTCGGGTGTTTCGGGATAGTCCATAATAGCGGTGGTAACATCGGGTACATCGCGCCCGTCTTTCCAGTAAGCCAGTTGCCCCGCAGAAAAAATAGCGGACGGCCCCTTGGAACCGGTTACATAGTGGATGCCCGTTACCAGGTGTACAAATAAATCGCCGGGCATGCCAGTGCCAAAATCTTTGTAGTTGCGCCACCAGAAGAATTTTTTTGCATCATAGGGTTGTTTGGGCATACCGGCAATATAACGGTCCCAGTCAACCGTTTCCGGGGAGCCGTCAACCGGCTGTGTGTATTCCCAGGCGCCCAGCGCGCTCTGCCGATCGTATACCGCTTCAATGCAATTTAGTTTACCTATCTCGCCGGCTTTGTAGAGTTCTCTTGCTTTTAAATAATCCACTCCGCTGATGCCCTGGCTACCCACTTGCATCACTTTTTTTGTTTGCTGCTGTGTTTTGATAACCTCCTGTCCTTCGCTGATTTTATGCACCATCGGTTTTTCACAATACACGTGTTTACCTTTGTTCATGGCAGCGGTGCTGATACGGGCATGCCAGTTATCGCTGGTGGCAATAATTACTGCGTCAATGTCCTTGCGTTCTAATATTTCGCGGTAGTCGCGGGTGGTAAACAAATCGCCGCCATGCAATTCCTTCATTCTTTCCAGGCGTCCGGTATACAGGTCGCAGGCGGCGGCCAGTTCAATTCCCGGCACTTTTAATGCTGTTTCCAGGTCGTTGTGGCCCATAATACCGCAGCCGATAACCGCTACCCGAATTGTATCGTTGGCGCTTACCGGTTTGTTATAACGCAGGATGCGTTCTTCCATTTTTTCCGCTGCCGCTATCTTACCCAGGGAGCTGCTGCCCAGTAAAAGGGTGGTGGTACCAAGTTGCTGTAGAAACCGGCGGCGGGAAGAAGCAAGGTGTTTTGACATAAGACAAATATGCTGGTGGAAGAAAAAAAAAGGCATCGGTGTTGGCGAGATCCGTTCAATGAATAAAACAAACCTGTCGCCCTTTATTTTGTGCCCGTATCTTCCATAAAAAGCCTTTGCATTTGCAAAGACTTTTTATGGAAAGGCTGAATTTAATATCAGAACGGCAGGTCATCAGCCGCCCCGGAAATATCATTTTGTGAAATGGTATTGTTGCTCATGGTAGCGGCTGCGGGTGCGTTATAACCTCCTTGTGCCGGGCCGGCATTATCACTTCGGTTTCCCAGTAATTGCACGGTGAATACCCGAAGCGTTAAAGAAGCGGCGGTGGTGCCATCACTTTTCTGGTAGGTTCTTACCTCGGGTGCTCCTTCTACATAAACCTGTGTGCCTTTGCGGAGATAAGGCGCAATACCTGTTTTATCGGTCCAGTAAGCGCATTCCACCCAAATGGTTTTGTCTTTCTGGTTGCCCTGCGCATCCCGGTATTTCTCCGTATGGGCCACGTTAAAATTGATTACGTTTTTGCCATTTGCCGTGTTGGTAACACAGTCTTTACCCAGGTTGCCGATAGCTTGTAACTTGATCATAATGTTTAATTTAGCTGCGTACTTAAAATTGTTTGAAAGGCAATTTACGGTTTAGTTTTTTGCCGGCAATATGCCCACCACCGGGTTGCCGCAGCTTGTGGATTAATTGTTACAAAACGGTTTTATTACTGTTCGTTTGTCTGGCCGCTGTGGGCAGCAATGGTGCTTCAAAAAAAAAGGCATTCATCATCAAGCGGGTGCCGCCCAGCCAGAAGGCCCTGAAATTGGGGTCGTCTGTAAGCGAAATGACCCGGGCCTTTGCCCAATGTGCGTCTTCATCCCGGTGATTTTGGTGCGCTAATTTACAGGAATGGATACGAATGAACGCTAATTGGTGTGCAGCGACTAGCCGCTGGCAGCCAGGCAAAAGCTACCGTCTTTTCTTTACCTTCGCCAAAACAAATTACAATGGCCGATCAGCAACCCAATAACCAGCAAATTAATATAGAAATATCTGAAGAAGTATCGGAAGGCACTTATTCCAATCTTGTTATTATTACGCATTCGCATGCAGAGTTCATTGTAGATTTTGTAAACGTAATGCCGGGTATGCCCAAAAGCAAAGTAAAAAGCCGTATTATTTTGACGCCCCAGCATGCCAAGCGTTTTCTAAAGGCGCTTGACGACAATATCCAGCGTTTTGAAGAAGCGCATGGGCAAATAAAGGAACAGGAAATGGTGGAATTTCCGCTGAATTTTGGCGGCCCAACGGCGCAGGCTTAGGTTAGTGGATAGT
>JBDTVE010000098.1:0-24577 GCA_040007355.1 Bacteroidota bacterium
TTATAAATTTATAATTTTTAATAAGATAGTTTCATTTTTTGAAAATAAAGTTGCAATTACTGGTGAGTACTACCCGTAATTTTATACTCCGGATCTATTTCAATGGTCATTTAAAACGCTGCCCAACTATGTTGCTGCTAGGTATAGATATTGGAACATCGTCTGTAAAAGTAGCTGTTACAGATGCACAAACCGGCCGCCGCATTGCTTCCGGCCAGTTCCCCGAAGACACCGAAACGGGTATTATAGCGGTTCAGCCAGGTTGGGCCGAGCAATCTCCTGAAATGTGGTGGAAGCACGTTAAGACAGCCATTATAAACGCAAACGCGGGCGGCAAATACAATCCAAAAGATATCGGGGCCATTGGTATCGCTTACCAGATGCACGGGCTGGTACTGGTAGATGAACAGCAGGAAGTGCTTCGTCATGCCATTATCTGGTGTGATAGCCGCGCGGTAGAGATCGGCAACCGGGCCGCGGAAGCCATCGGAACTAGTAAGACATTGTCTCATTTGTTAAACGCTCCGGGTAATTTTACCGCGTCCAAACTGGCCTGGGTAAAAATGAACGAGCCGGCTATTTATAAACGAATTCACCGGGTAATGCTGCCGGGAGATTTTATTGCCATGAAACTGACCGGTGAGATAACCACCAGTATTGCCGCCCTGTCGGAAGGAATTTTCTGGGATTTTAAAAACAACCGCTTATCGGAAGATGTATTAGGTTATTTTGATTTTGATCCGGCACTGGTGCCCATGCTGCAGCCCGTTTTTTCTGTGCATGGAAAAATTACGGCCGCGGTAGCGGCGGAACTCTCGCTCAGAACTGGGATCCCGGTTACCTATAAAGCAGGCGACCAACCCAACAATGCGCTGTCGTTAAACGTACTGGAACCCGGGGAAGTAGCAGCCACTGCCGGTACCTCGGGTGTTATTTATGGCGTTAGCGATGCGCTTACCTTCGACCCGCAATCAAGGGTAAACACTTTTGCGCATGTAAATTATGCAGCCGATAAAATAAGAACCGGTGTATTGCTTTGCATCAACGGCACCGGCATTTTAAACCGCTGGGTCAAAAATATTTTTAACCCGGCAACTAGTTACGCTGCCATGAATGCCGCGGCCGCCGGAATACCCGCCGGCGCAGAAGGATTGAAAGTGCTGCCCTTTGGAAATGGTGCAGAAAGAATGCTGAATAATAAAATCATCGGCGCGCAGTTTCATGGAATTAATCTTAATATGCACTCGCAGGCGCACCTGGTGCGCGCATCACAGGAAGGGATCGCCTTTTCATTCCGGTACGGGCTTGATATTATGCGCGAGAACGGAATGAACCCCCAGGTAATACGCGCCGGGAGGGCCAATCTTTTTTTAAGCGATGTATTTGCCCGGGCATTTGTGGATGCTACCAATGTGCCGGTAGAATTATATGAGTGCGATGGAAGCGTGGGCGCCGCGATTGGCGCCGGGGTGGGCGCCGGCGTTTATACATCACCGAAGGATGCGTTCAGCCATGCGCGGCCGTTAGAGGTGATGGAACCTTCTGCCGCGGCAACCTACAATGCTTTATATGCGGAATGGAAGGAAATATTGGACCAGCAATTGCAGGCGGCAGGGGCCGGTGACGGCCGGTAAGGATGATGACTATCTGGGGGAGGAAGCTTTTGGATAGTCGGTAGAGATAGTAGCCATGGCGAACCATCACTTGAACAAAAATTTATTACAAAAAAAAATAAAATGTTATGTCAGTAGTAACAGGCGACAAAGAATTTTTTAAAGGTGTTGGCCAGGTAAAATACGAAGGGCCGCAATCAGACAACCCGCTTGCCTTCAGGTGGTATGATGAAAATAAGGTAGTGGCTGGAAAAACGATGAAGGAATACCTGCGTTTTGCCGGCGCCTACTGGCATTCTTTCTGTGGCAATGGCAGCGATCCTTTTGGAGAACCAACTCACCTGTTCCCCTGGAATGAAAAAACAGATGCGGTAGGCCGGGCAAAAGATAAAATGGATGCGGCATTCGAGTTTTTTACCAAGATGAACCTGCCGTATTATTGTTTTCACGATGTAGACATGGTAGACTATTCAAACGATGTAGCAGACAATGAAAAACGCCTGCAAACCCTGGTAGCCTATGCCAAGCAAAAACAGACCGCCAGCGGCGTAAAATTACTTTGGGGTACCGCAAATTTATTTTCCAACCGCCGCTATATGAATGGCGCTGGCACCAACCCCGACTTTCATGTACTGGCCCATGGCGCTGCCCAGGTAAAAGCAGCCCTGGATGCCACCATTGCACTCAGCGGTGAAAACTATGTATTCTGGGGTGGCCGTGAGGGTTATATGACCTTACTAAACACCGATATGAAAAGGGAACAGGAGCATTTTGCCCTGTTCCTGAAAAAAGCGGTGGAATACGCCCGGAAAAACGGTTTTAAGGGCACCTTCTTCATTGAACCCAAGCCCTGTGAACCCAGCAAACACCAGTACGACTACGACTGCGCCACCGTAATTGGGTTCCTGCGACAGTTTGATTTAATGAACGATTTTAAGATCAATATAGAAGTCAATCACGCCACCCTGGCCGGCCATACCTTCCAGCATGAATTGCAAACGGCCGCCGATGCGGGCATGCTTGGTTCCATGGACGCCAACCGTGGCGATTATCAAAACGGCTGGGATACGGACCAGTTTCCCAATAATATCAATGAACTGGCCGAAGCCATGCTGGTGATACTGGAGTCAGGCGGTTTCCAGGGCGGGGGTATTAATTTTGATGCCAAACGCAGAAGAAACTCCACCGATATGGAAGACCTGTTCTATGCACATATCGGAGGCATTGACACCTTTGCAAGGGTATTGATCATTGCAGACAATATCCTCCAAAAATCAGATTACAAAAAGATCAGGAATGAAAGGTATTCGTCTTTTGATTCCGGTAAGGGCAGGGATTTTGAGGCCGGTAAATTATCACTGGAAGACCTGCGCGATTTTGCGGCATCCAACGGGGAACCCACTGTGCGCAGCGGAAGACAGGAATACCTCGAGAATATTATCAACCGGTATATTTAACGCGGTGCAATTCCACAAATCCGGGATACCGCACCCGTAGAGACGCCATGCATGGCGTCTCCGCGTCTCCGCGTCTCCGCGTCTCCGCGTCACCACAAATCCGGGATACCACACCCGTAGAGACGCCATGCATGGCGTCTCTACTACCGTTACGTATGTTTTTTTGCGTGTTGTCTCGTCAAATACCGGTCGCGGATAATTTCCTGTACCGGCACCTTTTTAATTTTGCTTTCCAGCCAGGATATGATATCAAGATAGGCAAAGGCCCTTGTCTCAAAACGGTTGCGTTCATATTTTTTTACGATGTCAAGCAGGTGCTGAAAAGCGGGCTGCAGCTGGCGCGGACTTAACCGGAAGGAGTTGCGTAGAAATTTAAACATTTCTTCTTCTACCACGCTGAGGTTTTCCATTTTGGCCATAAATCGGTAAACGGATTTGGTGAGGTATTCAAGCAGGTCATAATTCCCCAGTTCATAGTGTGCTATCAGATGAAGCAGCCGGGCATAGCATTGCAGGTCTGTGCGCAGATCAACCTTCCAGTTTATGATCTTATTAAGATAGTCAATGGCTTTCTCATTGTTGCCACTACCGAAATACAGACAGGCAATTTTATAATAAAATACCAGGATGCGGTGGCGGTCCAGGTAGATCTCATATTCTCGTAGCCTGTCTGCAATGCCGGGTACAATCTTTACCCCCTCCGTAAATGAACCTTCAATAAAATGTTTGTTAATGAGGGCCGTGCTAAAATATACAAAACACTGTATCTGGTTGTTTTCATTCTGTATTACAATGGGAGACTGCGAAAACGCTTCAAAATCTTTCAGGGTCTCATTGAACTTGTCATAGTTCTGCAAATCAAAATGAGCGTTCAGCAGGTTGTGCAGGCCCTTTATATAATGGGAGGTTTCTATACCGGTCATAAAGGGGTAATCGGAAAAAAGATCCACCCATTTTTGCGTATAGCGATAGTACATCAAAAAATCTTGGCGGATAAAGCCATACCAGGAATAGCTCTGGTAGAGGTATAATTTTTCATAAAAACCATGTGGCGGTTTTGCATGGGCAGGATAATGGTCATCAAAAAATTTTTGCACTGCGGCCTCATCGTTTTTATTACGGGCGTGCCCGTTTTTTATATACCAGCTATAAAGCAGCAGGGAAAGGCTTGACAGCTTGCTGATTTGCATCAGCCTGTCCGTTACCTCATCGGCTTCCGCTGTTAGTTGTTCCGCACGGTCCTGCATACTGCGGGTAATATGCAGGGTCTCAATCTTTTTTTCCAGGAAAACCACCTGCTGCAGGTAGGTAAACTGGTGATTGGCCCTGGCCGTTTCCTTCATCTTGTCCAGTATCTTAAGACTCTGCAGGTAAAGCCCTTTGTTGTACAGGATCCGGGCATAATCCATTTGCTCATGCAGCTGGATGTCAATATTGTCCTCGTGCTTTATCAGGCGCAGGCTGGCCAGCAATTGGCGGTACAAATGCGCCTTGCTGTTGGACAATTGCTGTTTTTTTATTGTGGGGTTTTTCCGAAGCAATAATTCTTCATCGTAGACCTCCATTTTGTCAATAGCGTCAAACAATTGAACCACTTTTAGGTCTTCTCCCCCGGTATTCCTGCCTATATAGAGCTTAAAATTGCGTTTTTCGCTCTTTTCCAGCGATTTAACAAGTTGAAAGAGTGCATCCGTTGATCTGTTGGGCATCGTAATAAAAAATAATAAAAGCCTTGCCTGGCTTGGGTTTCATTAAAAATTAACCTTCTTACACAGTGTAAAACCCTACTAATTTAGGTTTCCGGGGCTACAAAACCTAACCTACTTTTAAGGGGTAGGTTGATAAGTTAACTTAATATGGCAAACAACCCGAAATTAGGCAGCCTGCGCTTTTATTTCTCATCCAACAATATTTTATGCCGAAAAATAAAGTTTTTATTTTTGATACCACACTCCGCGATGGGGAGCAGGTGCCAGGCTGTAAGCTTAATACCAAAGAGAAAATTGAGCTGGCTCTGCAACTGGAAGAATTGGGTGTTGATATCATTGAGGCCGGATTCCCTATTTCCAGCCCGGGCGATTTTGAGTCCGTGTCGCAGATCTCGGGAATTATAAAAGACGCAGTCGTTTGCGGACTGAGCCGCGCCGTTCAAAAAGATATAGAAGTGGCTGCCGACGCCCTTAAACATGCCAAAAGACCCAGGATTCATACCGGTATCGGTACCTCCGATTTTCATATAAAATCAAAATTCAACGCCACCCGTGAAGAAATCCTTGAACGCGCCGCCCAGGCCGTAAAATGGGCAAAAAAATATGTCGACGATGTTGAATTCTTTGCGGAAGACGCAGGCCGTACAGACAATGATTACCTGGCAAAAATAGTGGAATCCGTTATCAGCGCCGGGGCTACCACGGTAAATATCCCGGATACAACCGGTTATTGCCTGCCCAACCAATATGGCGAAAAGATTGCCTGGCTTTTTAACCACGTGCCCAATATTGACAAAGCCATTATTTCCTGTCATTGTCACAATGATTTGGGGCTGGCCACGGCCAATTCCATTTCCGGGGTGATGAATGGCGCCCGCCAGATAGAATGTACCGTAAACGGGCTGGGTGAAAGGGCCGGTAACACCTCGCTGGAAGAAGTGGTAATGGTGCTGAAACAACACAAACACCTCGGGCTTTATACGGATATTAAAACCCGTAACCTGAACCCCATTAGCAGACTGGTTGCCGATACCATGCGCACCGCCGTACAGGTTAACAAGGCGATTGTGGGCGCAAATGCCTTTTCCCATTCTTCCGGCATCCACCAGGACGGGTTTCTGAAAGACTCCCTTACCTACGAAATCATCAGTCCCGAGGAAGTAGGCGCCGATGGCAGTAAGATAGTACTAACGGCAAGAAGTGGCCGCAGCGCACTGGCACACCGTTTTCATAAATTAGGTTATGAATATACCCGAAACGATATAGATGTATTGTACCAACGCTTCCTGCAGGTGGCGGATACGAAGAAAGAGATTGAAGAAGAGGACCTGCACCAACTGGCCAAAGCATACACCATGCAACCGGTTACAGCTTAGTGATTTTCTCATAACTTATAGTTTTGGTAGGCGTGGCGCTTCTGCACCATGCATTTTTAAAAAGCTTTCCGGTCTCCGGGAAGAAATGGCAAGAAACAAACCGCATCCAGAAGAATGAACCGGTAATAACCGGTCAGCAAGCCAAGAGGCAACTGCTGATAAAAAAATAATACATGAACACAGCAATTAAAAACAATACGGGGGTGAATGCCTCGGCCGGACCTGCAAAGACGCTTTTTGAAAAGATATGGGACAGGCATGTGGTTAAAACTATTGAAGGAGGACCTTCTGTTTTGTACATCGACAAACACCTTATTCATGAAGTGACCAGCCCACAGGCTTTTGCAGGTCTTGACAAAAGAGGCATAAAAGTGCTGCGCCCCGATCAGGTAGTAGCTACCGCCGACCACAATGTACCCACCTTAAACCAACACCTTCCCATAAAAGAAGAATTGTCCAGGCTCCAGGTGGAAGCATTAAAAAAGAACTGCGAAGCACACGGCATCGAATTATATGGCCTCGGACACCCATTCCAGGGTATTGTGCATGTAATTGGCCCCGAACTGGGGATTACCCAGCCGGGTATGACCATTGTTTGCGGCGACAGCCATACGTCTACCCATGGCGCTTTTGGCAATATTGCCTTTGGCATTGGTACCAGCGAAGTAGAAATGGTGCTGGCCACGCAATGCCTGATGCAAAGTAAACCCAGGCTGATGCGCATTCATGTGGAGGGCAACCTGAACAAAGGTGTGGTTAGCAAGGATATTGTTTTGTATATACTGTCTCAAATTTCCGCCAGCGGTGCCACCGGTTATGCCGTGGAGTTTGCCGGCTCTGCCATTCGTGCTCTCTCCATGGAAGCACGCATGACCATCTGCAATATGAGCATTGAGATGGGTGCCCGTTGCGGAATGATAGCACCCGATGAAATTACTTTTAACTATATAAAGGGAAGAAAATTTGCGCCACCCGGCGCGGCCTGGACCCAAAAACTGGCTTACTGGAAAACACTGCACAGTGACGAAGGGGCGGTGTTCGACAAGGAAATCTTTATCAGGGCAGAAGACATAGAGCCCATGATAACCTATGGTACAAATCCGGGTATGGGCATTGGCGTTAGTGGCCATGTGCCGGCCCTTGATGAGATAGCAGACAAGGAAAAAACAGCGTTTCAAAAATCATTGGCCTATATGGGGCTTCAACCGGGCGCAGGCATACGCGGAAAGAAAGTTGATTATGTTTTTATAGGAAGTTGTACCAATTCCAGGATCGAGGACCTGCGCATGGTAGCATCTTTTATAAAAGGAAAACACAAAGCAGACCACGTGGAAGTGTGGGTGGTACCGGGTAGCAAACAGGTAGAAAAACAGGCCATTGAAGAAGGAATCGACAAGGTGTTTGAGGCGGCGGGTTTTATATTGCGCCAACCCGGTTGCAGCGCCTGCCTGGGTATGAACGAAGATAAAATACCAGCCGGCAAGTACTGTATTTCCACCAGCAACCGAAATTTTGAAGGCCGGCAGGGACCCAATGCCAGAACTTTTTTGGCGAGTCCCTTAACAGCCGCACTAGCTGCCGTTACCGGCGAAGTGGGGGATGTGCGGGAATACCCGCTGTAGGGGTGGGGTTTGCCCTCACCCGCCGCACCGCCAGGTTAATGAATAATCAAATAACGAACGCCAGACATAAACAATTCATGAGCAAACAAATAAATATCATTAAATCTACTGCCGTTCCGTTGAACATAGAGAACGTGGACACAGACCAGATCATTCCTGCCAGGTTTTTAAAGGCTACCAGCCGGGACGGGTTTGGAAAAAATCTATTCCGCGATTGGCGGTATGAAAACAATGATGAAACAAAGCCTAAAAAAGAATTTCCCTTAAACAACCCGGTCTTCCATGGCCGTATATTGGTGGCCGCCAAAAACTTTGGTTGCGGTTCCAGTCGCGAGCATGCTGCCTGGGCTATCAAAGACGCCGGTTTTGATGTGGTGGTGAGCAGTTTTTTTGCCGATATCTTTAAGAACAATTCGCTCAATAATTTTTTACTGCCGGTTACCGTAAGCGATGGGTTCCTGGAACAACTGTTTGCCGCCATTGAAAAGGATCCTTCCACGGAGCTGGAGGTGAACCTGCCGGAACAATTTATCTGTATTGCCGCAACCGGGGAAAAAGAAGAATTTGATATTAATAACTATAAAAAAACATGTTTGCTGAACGGGTACGATGACATTGATTATTTACTGAATATGAAAGATGAAATCGCGCGTTTTGAACAGCAAATGGCTTAATCCATCCAGACCATTATGAAAAAGAACATTGCAGTCATTAACGGAGACGGGATAGGCCCGGAAGTTACGCGCCAGGCTATTAAAGTGCTGGACGCGGTAGCAGAGAAATTTAACCATGAGTTTAGTTACCGGCATTGCCTGATGGGCGCCGTGGCCATTGATGCCACCGGCAATCCACTGCCTAACGAAACCATTGAAATTTGCCTGGAAAGTGATGCTATCTTGTTTGGCGCCATCGGCCATCCCAAATACGACAATGACCCGTCGGCCAAAGTAAGACCCGAACAGGGTTTGCTGAAACTCCGCAAATCATTGCAGCTATTTGCCAATATACGTCCCATTATCAGCTATCCGTCACTCCATCATCTTTCGCCGTTAAAAAGCAAACAACTGGAAGCGGTTGATTTTGTTATTTTCCGCGAACTTACCGGTGGTATTTATTTTGGCAAAAAGGAAACCAGTGAAGACCAGTCCTGGGCAAGCGATGAATGCAGCTATAGCAGGAGTGAAATTGAAAGGGTAGCCCACCAGGCGTTTAACTATGCCCGGCAGCGAAGAAAAAAGCTGACCCTGGTAGACAAGGCCAATGTGCTGGAGACCTCCCGGCTGTGGCGGAGGGTAGTGCAGGAAATAGCGCAGCAATACACCGATGTTGCCATTGATTTCTTATTTGTTGACAACGCGGCCATGCAGATTATCCTGAACCCGAAACAGTTTGATGTAATTCTCACGGAAAATATGTTTGGAGATATTATCAGCGATGAGGCAAGCGTGATAACCGGTTCCCTGGGTTTACTGCCGTCTGCTTCCGTGGGCAATACCGTGGCCTTGTTTGAACCCATTCATGGGTCTTACCCGCAGGCAGCCGGTAAAGACATTGCCAACCCGCTGGGTTCCATATTGTCTGCTGCCATGATGCTGGATCATTTTGGTTTGAAACAGGAAGCCGCGCTGGTGCGCGAAGCCGTGGAATGGACCCTGTTAAATGGTTTTGTGACCAAGGATATAGACCCAATTAATTTTTATTTTACCACCACCATCGGTGAATTGATCAGCGACTATGTGGCGGACCGGATCCCGGACAGGGTGAATAAAGACAATATCGAGTTAAGGAAATCAACCATTATATAGACCATGACCGACAGGAGATAAGACCCCATGGGTTTTCAAAAGCAGGAAGGGTGTCCCGCCGGCAAGCACGGTTCACCGGATACAGCAGCGATAATTTTTTTTTTAGTTCTTTGTTTATTTGAAAAGGCAGGCGTACATTTACAGTACACTTCATCTTTATGTTGACAGGCAGTTTATATAATGTTACAAGGATAGCCACACTGGTGGTTGTTGTGGTAGTCATTATTGTCCCTGCACTGCATGGAGGTGGAGCTCACGTATAAACGAATTTTGTACAAATACAGCAACCCGCCTCCAAAAAGGCGGGTTTTTTAGTGTCGGGCCGTGCCGGTACGCTGTTATTATTTATTATTCATTGCTCAACTCCGGTTGAGTGTATTAAATTCTTTCGCTGTGGGCGGAAGCAGGAGTAGCGATTATGACAAATTATTATAACGGGGATACGGTACTTTACCTGGATGGCGCATTTGTAAAGGCAAATGAGGCAAAGATTGATTTGTATAGCCAGTCTATGCATTACGGTTATGCCGTGTTTGAAGGCATTCGTTCTTATAAAACGGTTAGCGGTAATACCCGGATCTTTAAAGAACAGGAGCATTTTGCACGCCTGGAGCATTCGGCAGCGGCCTTAAACATGCCCTATGTGTACAACGGTGATGAGCTGATAGCAGCCACTTATGCAGTACTGGAAAGAAACAACCTGCAAAACGCTTATATCCGCCCGTTGGTGTATGCGCCCGCCAATATGAGTTTTATAAAAAATGAAGTGTCTCATATTGCCATACAAGCCTGGGAAATGGCACCTTTTTTAGGCGATAAATTATTGAAGGTAATGCTGTCTTCTTTTCAGCGTCCCAATCCAAAGGGATTTGTAATAACTGCAAAAGCATCGGGCCATTATGTAAATTCCATACTGGCCAGCCAGGAAGCAAAGGCAAAGGGTTTTGATGAAGCGCTGCTGACGGATATAAACGGTTTTGTGGCGGAAGGTCCGGGCGCCAATATGTTTTATGAAAAAGACGGCTGCCTGTTTACTCCAGCCCCCGGTAATATTTTACCAGGTATAACCAGGGCCACGGTGTTTGAACTCTGCCATGCGCTGGGTATTGAAGTACGGGAAAAACAAATTACGGTGGACGAACTAAAGGAAGCGGATGCCGCATTTTTCTGTGGCACGGCGGCAGAAGTGATTGGCTGGGAGCGCCTGGACAATACGGTATTTAAAAAAGATTGGGGTAAAACCCTGGGCAGGATCATACAAAAAGCATATGCAGACCGGGTAATTGAAAAACAGTTTTTAGAACCAGCCGAAAAAATGCTAAGACAGGTGCCTGCCTAGAAAAGCGCTTTACCCACGCGACAATGCCCGCAGGCGGCCGCGTTGCGAAAAGTTGAATAAAGATTTGTGGTACAAGGGAGTGACACAACAATGCCGATTAAAGAACAAAAGCCGATATAAAAATGAGTAAAGAACTAAACAAATATTCAAAGACATTAACGCAGGATACTACGCAACCCGCGGCGCAGGCCATGCTCTATGGTATTGGACTAACAGACGATGATCTGAAAAAAGCCCAGGTGGGCATTGCAAGCATGGGTTATGATGGCAATACCTGCAATATGCATTTGAATGATCTTGCCAAAATTGTAAAACAGGGTGTATGGGACAATGACCTGGTAGGATTGATCTTTAATACCATTGGCATCAGCGATGGCATCAGCAATGGAACAGATGGTATGCGGTATTCGCTGGTGAGCCGCGACCTGATTGCAGACAGCATAGAAGCTGTTTGCGGTGGTTTTTATTACGACGGGCTGATTGCCCTTCCGGGATGCGATAAAAATATGCCGGGTTGCATTATGGCCATGGGTCGTTTGAACAGGCCCTCCATAATGGTATATGGCGGTACCATTGCACCCGGTTATTATAAAGGACAGGAATTAAACATCATATCCTCGTTTGAGGCGTTGGGACAAAAGATTGCTGGAACATTGAACGATGAAGATTTTAAAGGAATTGTAATGCATTCCTGTCCGGGCGCTGGCGCCTGCGGCGGCATGTACACCGCCAACACTATGGCCAGCGCCATTGAGGCACTGGGCATGAGTCTGCCGTTTTCTTCCAGCAACCCGGCCGTTAGCGATGATAAACACCGGGAATGCCTGGACGCGGGAAAGGCCATCCGCGTGCTCCTGGAAAAAGATATTAAACCCGCCGATATTATGACCCGCCAGGCATTTGAAAATGCCATTACCGTGGTGATGATCCTGGGTGGCAGCACCAATGCCGTACTGCACCTTATTGCCATGGCAAAAAGTGTTGACCTGGAACTTACACAGGATGATTTTCAAGCCATCAGTAATAAAACGCCGGTGCTGGCAGACTTTAAACCCAGCGGTAAATACCTGATGCAGGAATTGCACGCACATGGCGGCGTACCGGCGGTGATGAAATACCTGTTGAACAAGGGCTTTCTGCACGGGGATTGTTTAACTGTTACAGGAAATACACTGGCCAAAAATTTAAAAGATATTGCTCCCATCAATTTTGAAACACAGGATATTTTATACCCGCTGGAAAAACCATTAAAGGCAACCGGCCACCTGCAGATTTTATATGGTAACCTGGCCGAGAAAGGAAGTGTGGCCAAGATCTCCGGCAAGGAAGGAGAAAGGTTTGAAGGACCTGCCCGGGTGTTCGACGGAGAACAAAACCTGGTGGCGGGCATTTCCTCCGGTAAAGTACAGCCCGGCGATGTGGTAGTGATAAAAAATGAAGGACCCAGGGGAGCGCCTGGAATGCCGGAGATGCTGAAGCCAACTTCGGCTATTATTGGTGCGGGTCTGGGTAAGTCCATTGCGCTAATTACAGACGGACGGTTCAGTGGCGGCACCCATGGCTTTGTGGTTGGCCATATTACGCCGGAAGCATACGAAGGTGGTCTGATAGCTTTTGTGGAAGACGGGGATATTATAGCACTGGACGCGGTAAACAATACCATCACTTTAAAGGTAAGCGAGCAGGTGATTGCGGCGCGAAAAAAGAACTGGAAGCAGCCGCCGCTGAAAGTAAAAAAAGGGGTTTTATTCAAATACGCAAGATCGGTCAGGGATGCCAGTGAAGGATGTGTTACTGACGTATAGCGGCAATGCCTGCACGGTACCGGAGCACCTGCTTCACGGCAATGACATTGGTTCATGGTTTACATTGATAAAGAAATTAAAGAATTATTTATGAACAGCGTTACAGAAATAAAAAAGAATACAAAGGCTGAAAACCCGACGGCTGAAAAAGCCAGCGCCGGCAATACCACTGCTGCTGCAAAGACAGGTACGGTATCAGGATCCGTTGCTGTGCTGGAAGCTTTTATTGCCGAAGGGGTAGACACCATCTTTGGTTACCCGGGTGGTGCCATTATGCCCATCTACGATGCTTTGTATGATTACAGTGATAAATTAAAACATATACTGGTTCGCCATGAACAGGGCGCCATTCATGCTGCACAGGGCTTTGCACGGGTTTCGGGCAGAACCGGTGTGGTATTTGCCACCAGCGGCCCTGGCGCCACCAACCTGGTAACCGGCCTGGCAGATGCCATGATAGACAGCACCCCACTGGTTTGTATCACCGGTCAGGTATTTGCGCACTTACTGGGTACTGATGCCTTCCAGGAAACAGACGTGATTAATATTACTACACCGATAACCAAATGGAATTACCAGGTTACCGATGCAACGGAAATACCAGCGGTGCTGGCAAAAGCATTTTATATAGCAGGCAGCGGACGCCCCGGCCCGGTGCTGATTGACATCACCAAGAACGCACAACTGCAGCAATTTGATTATACCGGCTATAAAAAATGCAATTATATACGCAGCTACCGGCCCTGTCCCATTGTGCGCAAGGAATACGTGGAGCAGGCCGCCGCGCTGATCAACAGCGCCGAAAGGCCGTTTATCATCTTCGGACAAGGCGTTATACTGGGAAAAGCTGAAAAGGAGTTTGCCGCGTTTATTGAAAAATCCGGGATACCGGCCGCCTGGACCATCTTGGGGATGAGCGCCATCCCTACCCATCACCCGCTGGGCGTGGGCATGCTGGGTATGCATGGTAATTACGGGCCCAATGTGTTGACCAATGAATGCGATGTGCTGATAGCCATTGGTATGCGTTTTGATGACCGCGTTACCGGCCGGCTGGATAAATATGCGCGTCAGGCTAAAGTGATTCACCTGGACATAGACCCTTCGGAAATAGATAAAAATGTACAATCAACCGTGCCGGTTTGGGGTGATTGTAAGGAGACATTGCCGATGCTTACAAAACTGGTGGATAAAAAAACCTACCCCGAATGGCTGCAGCGGTTTAAAGACTACCAGGCACAGGAAGACGAAAAAGTGATCCGCGATGAACTGAATCCAAGTGGTGAAGTGCTGACCATGGGCGAAGTGATAAAGGAACTGAATGTTTTAACAAACGGCAATGCCATTATTGTTACGGATGTGGGCCAGCACCAGATGGTAGCCTGCCGGTACGCAAAGTTCAACCAGAGCAAAAGTAATATCACCAGCGGTGGGTTGGGCACCATGGGGTTTGCCTTGCCCGCGGCTATTGGTGCAGCTTTTGGAGACGATACAAGACCTACCGTTGCTATAATTGGTGATGGCGGTTTCCAGATGACGCTGCAGGAACTGGGTACCATCATGCAGTTTAAGCCCAAAGTAAAAATAGTGATCCTTAATAACCAGTTTCTGGGTATGGTGCGCCAATGGCAGCAACTGTTTCATGAAAAAAGATATTCTTTTGTGGATATTACCAGCCCTGATTTTGTGCAGGTGGCCAAAGGTTTTGGAATTGAAGGAAAAAGGATTTCAAAAAGAGCGGATATTGTGCCATCATTGGAGGAAATGCTACGCCACGAAGGCAGTTTTCTGCTGGAGATAATGGTGGGTAAGGAAAACAATGTGTTCCCCATGGTTCCCCAGGGACGCGGGGTGGCAGATATTATTTTGAGCAAGGAAGAATTGTAAAAGGGTCCGGGTTGAAACCAGTGCCGGAGAAACGGCTACAGCATACAGTCCAGTGACCGGTTCATTAATGACATTTTAAAAGAAACATATGTTAAAGCAGGAATACACCTTTTCAGTTTATACGGAAAACCATATCGGGTTATTAAACCGTATCGCCATCATATTTTCGCGGCGGAAAATAAATATCGAAAGCCTGAATACCTCGCCATCCGAAGTGCCCGGCATTCACCGCTTTACCATTGTAATCAATGAAACCGAAGAGGTGGTAAAGAAATTGGTGCGCCAGGTAGAAAAACAGGTAGAAGTGTTAAAAGCATATTATAATACAAACGAGGAAATTGTTTGGCAGGAGCTGGCCCTTTACAAAGTGCCTACGGAGATCATTGCCGAAGAAGTAAAAGTGGAAAGGCTGCTGCGTCAGCACGGCGCCAAGGCAGTAGTGATACGGAAAGACTATACGGTGTTTGAAGTGGCGGGTCAACGCGAGGAAACCGATAACCTTATTAAAGTACTGGAACCTTATGGCCTGATAGAATTTGTGCGCAGCGCACGGGTGGCCATTATAAAAGCATCCAGCGGTTTCCATGAAAAGCTAAAAGAATTTGAAGCGTTAAAACCGGGTTCGGAAAGAACGGACAATGAATACCTGAACCAGCAGGAAGCAGTATTTAGCATGTAGACAGCCAGGTGATACGGTGCTTTCTGTGGGCATACAAACCATCATTTATGTAACCGTTTTATATTTTTTATTTAAACTATGCTAAGACAGGTGAACAGGCAGGCAACCAGCGCTTTGCCCTTTCAAACGCTTGGCTCAAAAAAAACACAATGGCAAAATTAACCTTCGGCGGCGTAGAAGAAAACGTAGTAACTCGAGACGAGTTCCCGCTGGCAAAAGCGCAACAGGTACTAAAAAATGAAGTGGTAGCTGTTATCGGTTATGGCGTGCAGGGCCCCGGCCAGGCGCTTAACCAGAAAGATAACGGCATTAATGTAATCGTTGGACAACGTAAGCATTCCAAGAGCTGGGATAAGGCCATCCGGGACGGCTTTGTACCCGGCGAAACCCTGTTTGAAATTGAAGAAGCCCTGCAACGCGGCACCATTATCTGCTACCTGCTCAGCGACGCGGCACAGATTGCATTATGGCCCACAGTAAAAAAACACCTGACCGCCGGTAAAGCCTTGTATTTTTCCCATGGCTTTGGCATTACGTTCAAAGAACAGACAGGCATTGTACCACCCAAAGACGTGGATGTATTTTTAGTAGCCCCCAAAGGTTCCGGAACCTCTTTGCGCCGCATGTTTTTACAGGGCCGCGGATTAAACAGCAGCTATGCTATTTTCCAGGATGCCACCGGTAAAGCAAAAGACAGGGTGATTGCCCTGGGCATTGCCGTTGGTAGCGGATATTTGTTTGAAACCGATTTTAGAAAAGAAGTATACAGCGATCTGACGGGCGAACGGGGCACCCTGATGGGTGCCATCCAGGGTATCTTTGCCGCACAGTACCAGGTGCTGCGCGATAAAGGCCATACTCCCTCCGAAGCTTTTAATGAAACAGTGGAAGAACTGACACAATCCCTGATGCCCCTGGTGGCAGAGAACGGGATGGACTGGATGTATGCTAACTGCTCTACCACCGCACAACGCGGGGCGCTTGACTGGTGGAAGAAATTCCGAGATGCAACCGCGCCCGTTTTTAAGGAATTGTATGAAAGTGTTGCAGCCGGAAAAGAAAGCCAGCGCAGCATAGACAGCAATAGCCAGGGAGACTACCGGGAGAAACTGGACGCAGAATTAAAAGAACTCCGCGAAAGTGAAATGTGGCAGGCTGGTAAAACAGTGAGAAGCCTGCGGCCGGAAAATCAGCAGGCCCCCGACCTGAAAGACAAGAAGCGGGAACAGGCTGTTAATTAACCTAACGAGCGGTAAAAAACGCAGGCCTGCAAACAGTCATGTTCTTGTTTTGCAACCTGCGTTTTTCTATGCCGCCGATAACTACAAATATGAATACTACCACACCCATGCCGGTGCAATTGAATTATGCACAGGCTGCAGAACGATTAAAAAAAATAGTCAACCATACCCCGCTTTCCCTGAATGTTAACCTGTCGCGTAAATACCAGTGCCGTGTATACCTGAAACGGGAAGACCTGCAGGTAGTGCGATCCTACAAATTGCGGGGTGCCTATAATTTGATGGACAGCCTGCCGCCGGAGCAGCTGCAAAAAGGCGTTGTATGCGCCAGTGCCGGTAACCACGCACAGGGATTTGCGTACAGTTGTAAAAAGCTTAATGTAAAAGGCGTGGTGTTTATGCCCATTATTACACCCAACCAGAAAGTGCACCAGACAAAAATGTTTGGAGAAGATTTTGTTGAAGTGGTATTAACCGGCGACACATTTGATGATTGTGCCGTGGCCGCAAAAAAGTATACGCTTGAAAACGACATGGTCTTCATACCGCCATTCGACGACTATAAAATAATTGAGGGACAAGCTACCGTGGGGGTGGAAATACTGGAAGACCTGCCACAGGTTGACTATCTTTTTGTACCGGTAGGCGGGGGCGGACTGGGTGCGGGGGTAGGTTCCTACTTTAAAACCTTTTCTCCCCAGACCCTGGTCATTGGCGTAGAACCGGCAGGTGCGCCCGCTATGTATGAATCCAGGCTGGCCGGTAAACCCGTTACCCTGGAAAGCATCGACCGGTTTGTTGACGGCGCCGCCGTAAAAAGGGTGGGCGATATTACCTTTTCTATTTGTAAAGAAGTGCTGGACGATGTGCACCTGGTGGCCGAAGGCAAGGTTTGCTCCACCATTTTAAAGTTGTACAATGAAGACGCCATCGTGGTGGAACCCGCAGGTGCATTATCCATTGCAGTGCTGGATGATTACCGGGAGGAAATAAAAGGTAAGAATGTGGTCTGCATCGTGAGTGGCAGCAACAACGATATTGATCGCATGCAGGAAATAAAAGAACGCAGCCTGCAGTTTGAAGGGCTGAAACATTATTTCCTGGTGCGTTTTGCCCAGCGGCCTGGGGCATTAAAAGAATTTGTGAACCATGTGCTGGGTCCCAATGATGATATTACACGGTTTGAATACATGCAAAAACACAACAAGGAAACAGGGCCGGCCCTGGTGGGTATTGAATTAAAAGAACGGCGCGATTATGATGCCCTGATTACAAATATGAAACGCTTTCAGATAAACTATACGGAATTGAATAAAAACGATAACCTGTTTGGCTACCTGGTATAAGTTAACTGCTGATGTTGAGTTTTGGTGATGGTGAGATTTCATTAACCCGGACAAAAAATCCCAATATCTCAAAATCCAAAAATCCTTCTCAACCTATTGTTTCATTTGTTGTTATAAGGAGAATCCACTTACTAACATACGTGAGAAAAATATTGGTAAAAACAGGCTAAATTTGCCTATTTATTTGTAATTTTAAACAGTTGCTTGCTCGCTCCTTAACATCCGCCTAGAAAAACTTCTTTTTATTGAATATTTTCTAACAAAATAGTCTTTTAACCATGGCAAGCACTGGTTTATACTCCCCTGAATTTGAGCATGACTCATGCGGTATCGGGTTTGTGGCCAATATCAAAGGAAACAAGAGCCACCAAATAGTGTCTGATGCCCTTACCGTGCTGGAGAACATGGAACACCGCGGCGCCTGTGGTTGTGAAAGTAATACCGGCGATGGCGCTGGCATCATGATACAGACCCCACACGAATTCTTTTTTGATGAGTGCATCCGCGTGGGCATTCACCTGCCGGCATTTGGCCGTTATGGCGTGGGTGTCGTCTTTTTTCCGCAGGAGATACGCCTGCGCGAAGAATGCCGGGATATATTTAACCGTTCCGCGGAAAAACTGGGATTGGAAGTATTGGGTTACCGCAGGGTGCCTGTAAACCGGGATGATATAGGGCCAACGGCCTTAAGCGTGGAACCCGAAATAGAGCAGGTCTTTATTGCCTGCCCCGACCATATTACCGGGATGGACGATTTTGAGCGCAAATTGTTTGTACTTCGAAACTATGCCAGCCATACCATCAATAATACGGTGCGGAAAGACAGTATTGGTTTTTACGTAGCCTCGCTTTCTTATAAGACCGTAGTGTACAAAGGGCAGCTAACCAGCATGCAGGTACGCAGCTATTTTCCCGATCTCAGCAACAAACGCATCGTATCGGCTTTTGGCCTTGTGCATTCCAGGTTTGCCACCAATACATTTCCTTCCTGGAAACTGGCGCAACCTTTCCGTTATATAGCGCACAATGGCGAGATTAATACCCTACAGGGAAATCTGAACTGGCTAAAATCAAGTGAGCACGCATTTTCTTCACCTTTTTTTACAAAGGAAGAAATGGAAATGCTGTTGCCAATTATTACAGCTGGCCAATCGGACTCTGCCTGCCTGGACAATATGATTGAACTGCTGACCTTTACCGGCCGTTCTTTACCCCATGTAATGATGATGCTGATACCGGAAGCCTGGGACGGCAATACACACATGGACCCGGTAAAAAAAGCTTTTTATGAATACCACGCTTCTATTATGGAGCCCTGGGATGGCCCTGCATCTATCTCTTTTACGGATGGTAAGATGATTGGCGCCACCCTGGACCGCAATGGCCTCCGCCCGTCAAGATATTGTGTTACCAACGATGACCGCGTAATCATGGCCTCCGAAGCAGGGGTATTGCCGGTGGACCAGAAAACTGTTATTGAAAAAGGCCGCCTGCAACCGGGTAAGATGTTCGTGGTGGATATGGAACAGGGCCGGATCATCAGCGACGACGAATTAAAAGCAACCATCTGTTCCCAGAAACCCTATGGCGATTGGTTGAACCAATATAAGATCCGGTTGGAAGAATTAGATGAACCAAGGGTTGCATTTACCCATTTATCGAACACCTCCATTGCGCGGTACCAAAAAGCTTTTGGCTATTCCGAGGAAGATATTCACTCCATCATAAAACCCATGGCACTGGACGGCAAAGAGCCGATTGGTTCTATGGGAACAGATATACCGCTGGCGGTATTGAGCGATCAGCCCCAGCACCTCAGCAGTTATTTTAAACAACTGTTTGCACAGGTAACCAATCCGCCTATTGACCCCATCCGCGAAAGAATGGTGATGAGCCTGGCGGCATTTGTGGGCAACAACGGTAACCTGCTGGATGAAGATCCAAAACATTGTCATACCGTAGCCCTCAAACATCCCATTCTCACCAGTACGGAATTGGAAAAACTGCGTAGCATTGATACGGGGATTTTTCAGGCAAAGACATTGCAAACCTATTTCAGGGCAGATGGCAAACCCGGCTCACTGAAAGCGGGCATCGACCGGCTTTGCAGATACGCTGAAGACGCGGTGCGGGATGGCTTTGAGGTATTAATCCTGTGCGACCGGGCCGTGGATTCGGAACACGTGGCCATTCCAAGCCTGCTGGCTACATCGGCCGTACATCATTTTCTTATACGCAAAGGCCTGCGCGGGCAGGTTGGCATTGTGGTAGAGGCCGGCGATGTATGGGAAGTGCACCATTTTGCCTGTCTGCTGGCATTTGGGGTAACCGCCATCAATCCTTACCTGGCGCTGGCTACCATTCGCAACATGAAAGTCTCCAATGAAATTGACACCACACTTAGCTGGGAGGAATTGCGTAAGAATTATGTTAAGGCCATCAACGAGGGGTTGCTAAAGGTATTCTCCAAGATGGGTATCTCTACGTTGCAGTCGTACCAGGGTGCCCAGATATTTGAAATACTGGGTCTGAACAAAGAAGTGGTGGGGGCGTATTTTACCGGCGCTACCTCCCGGATAGAAGGAGTGGGGCTGGATGAACTGGCCCGCGAAGCCTTGGCCAAACATTATTTTGCATTCAGCAAAAAAAATGTGCCGGTAGATCGGCTGCCGGCCGGGGGTGTTTACCAGTGGAAACGCAAGGGTGAGTTTCATTTGTTTAACCCAACCACCATTCACTTATTGCAGCATGCCACACGGATGAACGATTACAACACATTCAAAAAATATTCAAAAGCGGTGAACGACCAGGGCGAGAAGGCGGTTACGCTGCGCAGCCTGTTCCGGTTTAAACGACTGCGGCCGGCCATACCGTTAACAGAAGTTGAACCCGCTGAAAATATTTTCAAACGCTTTGCTACCGGGGCCATGAGTTTTGGTTCCATTTCCTGGGAAGCTCATACCACGCTGGCCATTGCCATGAACAGGCTGGGTGGTAAAAGCAATACCGGCGAAGGCGGTGAAGATGAAAGAAGGTATGAGCGGCTGCCCAATGGCGATTCCATGCGGAGCGCCATTAAACAAGTAGCCAGTGCCAGGTTTGGGGTAACCAGCTTATACCTGAGTGAAGCGGATGAACTGCAGATCAAAATGGCGCAGGGCGCTAAACCCGGTGAGGGTGGCCAGTTACCTGGTTACAAGGTAGACGAATGGATAGGCCGGACCCGGCATTCCACGCCCGGGGTAGGATTGATATCGCCGCCCCCACATCATGATATTTATTCTATTGAAGACCTTGCGCAGCTGATCTTCGATCTGAAAAATGCCAACCGCGCTGCACGCATCAATGTAAAACTGGTTTCAAAAGCCGGGGTAGGAACTATTGCAACCGGTGTTGCAAAAGCCAAAGCCGATGTGATTTTGATAGCGGGTTTTGATGGTGGTACCGGCGCTTCGCCCGTGAGCTCTATCCGGCACGCCGGTTTGCCCTGGGAACTTGGGTTGGCAGAAACACACCAGACCCTGGTTAAAAATAAAATGCGTAGCAGGGTAGTAGTACAGGCCGATGGCCAGATGAAGACCGGTAGAGATATAGCCATTGCTACTTTGCTGGGCGCCGAAGAATGGGGTGTTGCAACAGCGGCACTGATAGTGGAAGGATGCATTATGATGCGTAAATGCCATATGAATACCTGCCCGGTTGGTGTGGCAACACAAGACCCCGAATTACGTAAAAGATTTTCGGGTAATCCTGATCATGTGGTGAATTTTTTCAGGTTTATGGTGCAGGAGTTGAGGGAAATCATGGCCGACCTGGGCTATCGTACAGTAAATGAAATGGTGGGTCAGGCAGACAATCTTGAGCTAAGGGAAAATATCAATCATTGGAAATACAGTAAGCTGGATCTTTCGCCCATCCTGTACAAGGAACCGGCTTCAGCCTCTACCGGTATCTATAACCAGGAACAACAGGATCATGGCTTGGATGGTGTGCTTGACTGGAAATTATTATCGGCCGCACAACCCGCTATTGAAAAACAGCAACGGGTGGTGGCGTCTTTCCCCATCCGCAATACAGACCGTACTGCCGGTACTATACTTTCGAACGAAATTACTAAAAAATATAAGGCAGCGGGTCTGCCGGAAGATACCATTCATTTTAATTTTACCGGAACGGCGGGTCAGAGTTTTGGCGCTTTTAACACCTGCGGCGTTACGCTGGAACTGGAGGGAGATGCCAACGATTATTTTGGAAAAGGCCTGAGCGGCGCGCGGCTGATTATCTATCCTTCAAGGGAAGCCAGCTTTATACCAGAGAATAACAGCATCATTGGCAATGTTGCTTTTTATGGCGCTACCTCCGGGGAGTCATTTATTCGCGGCAAGGCCGGAGAACGTTTTTGCGTACGCAATTCCGGCGCCAGCGTGGTGGTGGAAGGTGTGGGCGACCATGGCTGTGAATACATGACCGGCGGCCAGGTGATCATATTGGGTGATACCGGCAGAAACTTTGCCGCTGGAATGAGCGGAGGTATTGCCTATGTATACGATGTAAAAGGAAGGTTTACCGAAAATTGCAATAAAGAAATGGTGGATCTTGACCCACCCGGAACGGAAGACGCCGTGCTGCTCAATGATATGATAACAAAACACTATGCCTATACTGGCAGTACGGTGGCCAGGTTTGTGCTGGACGATTTTGACAATCAGCTAAAGAATTTTGTAAAAGTGTTTCCAAAAGATTACAAAAAAGCACTCAGCGAAAAGAAAAAACAAAAAGTTCAGGTGGATAAATAAGACGCCTGGAAGGCAGCTGCATTTAAACCAGGCACGCCCGGTAAAAAATTTAAATTAAAGAAGAAATGGGGAAACCAACGGGTTTTATAGAATTTACAAGGGAATTGCCGGACAAAAAGCCCGTGCAAGAAAGGCTGCAACATTACTATGAATTTATAGACAGGTTTTCCGCGGAGAAACTTAACCAGCAATCGGCTCGTTGCATGAACTGCGGCGTTCCGTTTTGCCACAGCGGCTGTCCTTTAGGGAATGTGATACCTGATTTCAATGACGCGGTATACCAGAATAATTGGGAGGAGGCGTATGATATCCTGACGTCTACCAATAACTTCCCGGAATTCACCGGCCGTATTTGTCCTGCGCCCTGCGAGAGCGCCTGTGTGCTGGGTATTAACCAGCCGCCGGTAACCATCGAAGAGATTGAAAAGCATATTATTGAAATAGCCTTCGACAAGGGTTTTGTAAAAGCCAGGCGACCGAATGTGCGCAGTGGTAAAAAGATCGCCATCATTGGGTCGGGGCCCGCGGGCCTGGCAGCGGCTGCCCAGCTAAATTATGCAGGGCATCTGGTTACGGTATACGAACGGGACGATGCGCCGGGGGGATTATTACGGTATGGTATACCCGATTTTAAACTGGAAAAATGGGTGATTGACCGCAGGATAAAACTGCTGGAAGAAGAAGGGGTGGTGTTTACCTGCAATGCCAACGTAGGCGTTAACGTGAGTATCAATGATTTACTCCGCGAAAACCAAGCGGTTATACTGGCCGGCGGCTCCACTGTACCCCGCGATCTGAAAATTCCCGGGCACAATCTAAAGGGTGTTTATTTTGCCATGCAGTTTCTAAAGCAGCAGAATAAAAGAAATGCCGGGAAAGACCCGTTTGCCAACCCGGAAATTGAAAGCAATATCTTCCCCGGGGAATTGCTGGCTACAGGTAAGAACGTGGTAGTTATTGGTGGTGGCGATACTGGAAGCGATTGCGTGGGTACTTCCAACCGTCATGGCGCCCTGTCCGTTACGCAGTTTGAACTACTGCCTAAACCACCGGACGGAAGAACAGCCTATATGCCCTGGCCGTCTTACCCAATGACCCTGAAAGTCTCCAGCTCACATGAAGAAGGGGCGGAAAGAAGATGGGCCGTGGCTACCAAGGCATTCGTAGGGGATGAAAATGGGAACTTAAAAGCGCTTAAGATAGTGGATCTTGAATGGAAAACGGGAACCGATGGACGGGCTTCCCAGTTTACAGAAGTAGCGGACAGTGAGCGGGAAATACCTTGTGAGCTAACGTTGCTGGCGATGGGTTTTGTGCACCCCCTGCACCAGGGGTTATTGACTGAACTGGGCGTGGAGCTGGATGAAAGAGGAAATGTAAAGGCTTCCGAAAAAGCTTACCAGACCAATATCCAAAAGGTATTTGCGGCCGGTGATATTCGCCGGGGCCAGAGCCTGGTTGTTTGGGCCATCAGCGAGGGAAGGGAATGCGCCAGGAAAGTAGACGAATTTTTAAATGGTGGCAATTCCATCCTGGAAGCAAAAGACGAAAACCTGATACTGGCATTGTAGAACCGAAGGATAATATATAATATAATAATAAGGCCACGAAAGTGGCCTTTATTGTATATGACATATTGTAAATATTAATAATATAAGATATTAATCAATAAAAGCGATAATATTAAAATCTTTACGCTTTGATTTAAGTAAGATGAAAATCCTGTTTTTCTGATAAAGTTTTAATTATCTGATAATCAATGGCAAGGTATTGACATTTGTTTATTGACGCATCATTATTAATATTATTAATAATTATATATATAATTTTAGATCCATAATTGATCGTTTTTATATAATTTTAATCAAGTTTATCAGATTTTTTCATTTTGCATAATCACAC
>JBDTVE010000099.1:0-4432 GCA_040007355.1 Bacteroidota bacterium
TCCCCAACAACATCCTCCAGCACCACGGCCGCCCCGGCGAAAATAACGCCGTGGCCGCTGTAATTCGCCGGCAATGGTGGGCTTTGCAGTATCGGTCGCCAGCTTTCGTATTCTGGACATTGATATAAGTCCCCTGGCGGATCAGGTTGCTACGGCAGTTCTCATCCCATCAATAGAAAACGCGTAGAACAGGGCAATGGATGACATGGCAACGGCTTTCACTGACGCCATAATGTATTTGCCGGCCCGGGTACAGTCAATTCTTACAATGGGATATCCGGTGCCTGAAAGACGATATTTTTTTTACCTGCAAAAATTAAGGTGACCCTCCCTATTCAGTACAAAGCTGCTATTGATTATGCGTGCCTGTACGGCAGAAAAGTCAGGCACATAAAAAACCCCGGTTGCCAAACCGGGGTCTAAAAAAAATTAAGGAACAATTACTGAATTTCAACGTCGGCACCTGCTTCGGTTAATTTTGTTTTCAGCTCTTCTGCTTCTGCTTTGCTAACACCTTCTTTAATAGCCTTGGGTGCGCCATCCACCAACTCTTTTGCTTCCTTCAATCCTAAACCAGTCATTTCTTTTACGATCTTAACTACATTTAATTTTGAAGCACCACCGCTTTTCAATACTACATTGAACGCTGTTTTTTCTTCAACAGCAGCTGCGCCGCCGTCACCACCCGCAGCAGCTACAACAGTTGCAGCAGCTGGTTCAATACCATACTCTGATTTCATGAAATCGGCCAGTTCCTGTACTTCTTTTACAGTAAGGCCCACTAATTGTTCTGCCAATGTTTTTACGTCTGCCATTTTGATGTAATTTTTTCCGCCTTCATAGCCCGGGTTTTCCGGACTCCGGAGGAGTGTTTAAAAAAATTGTTTTGCCTTTTATATAAACCATCCGGCCAGGTTCTGATTATCTTCCGTTATTGTATTATGCTACTGGTGTTGCTTCGGTTGTACCAGCCGCCAGTTTTTCATGATGATGCAACAAACCAGCCAGCACGCGTTTGGCGGGCGACTGTAGTAAACCAATCACTTCGCCAATGAGTTCATTTTTAGTTTTGATCTTGGTTAAGACAGCCAGGCTGGTGTCGCCGGTGTAAATATCGCCATTAATAAAGGCCGCTTTCAGCTCAGGTTTAGCGCCATTGCTTTTTTTACGAAACGAGCTGATGATAAGAGCGGGTTCCTTGGGATTTTCTGAAAACAGCAGCGCGGTTACCTTGTGCAGCGACTCGTATACGCCGGAATATTTTTCACCATCCAGTGATTCAAGCGCCTTACGGATAAGGGTATTCTTGGCCACTTTCATCTCCACTTTTTTATCGAAGCACGCCCGGCGAAGGGTGCCTACCTGCTCAACGGACAGCGCTTCCGTATCCGCAATATAAAAATTTGAGTACTGGGAAAATTTTCCCTTCAGTACTTCTATTACTTCGTTTTTTTGATCTTTTGTCATAGCATTTTTTTTATTCCGGCATCGCCTGGGGCGAGTAGAAGTTTAGTAGATTAATGTACAAATGTTTTTGTATCAACCGAAATACCCGGGCTCATGCTGCTGGCCAGGCTTACACCACGCAGGTAAATACCTTTGGCGGAAGACGGTTTCAGCTTGATAATTGCATTGATCAGCTCCTGGCTGTTTTCTGCAATTTTTTCTGCACCAAAGCTAACCCGCCCGATAGAAGCATGAATGATACCGGCCTTGTCTACCTTAAATGCAATCTTACCGCCCTTTACTTCTTTTACTGCTTCCGCTACATTGTTGGTAACCGTACCTGTTTTAGGGTTGGGCATCAGGTTACGGGGTCCCAGTACCTTTCCCAGTCTGCCTATTTTAGGCATCACGGAAGGAGTTGCTACAATCACATCCACGTCTACCCAGCCACCTTCAATCTTTGTGATAAATTCATCCAGCCCCACAAAATCCGCACCCGCTGATCTTGCTTCGGCTTCTTTTTCGGGGGTACACAAAACCAATACTTTTTTAGTTTTACCCGTTCCGTGCGGAAGGGTTACGGTACCCCGCACGGCCTGGTCGGCTTTTTTAGGATCCACACCCAGGCGGATATGCAGGTCTACCGAGGCATCAAATTTGGTAATGTTTACGTCTTTCACCAGAGAAGACGCTTCTTTCAATGTATATGCTTTATTGGAATCACATTTTGCGTTTGCAATTTTCCTTTTTTTACTGATAGCCATAGCTCAAAAATTTTAAGTGATAAGAATTAATTTTCCCAGGGGGCTTTACCATCAACAGTTAAACCCATGCTGCGGGCTGTGCCGGCTACCATGCGCATGGCGCTTTCTACCGTAAAGCAGTTTAGATCAGCCATTTTATCTTTGGCGATTGCTTCTACGTTAGTCCAGCTAACCTTGCCTACTTTGTTGCGGTTGGGCTCTTTGGAACCACTTTGAATTTTTGCAGCTTCCATCAGTTGAACCGCTGCGGGAGGTGTCTTGATAATGAACTCAAAACTTTTGTCGGAATAAACGGTAATCAATACCGGGAGTACCTTGCCCATTCTATCCTGGGTTCTTGCATTGAACTGTTTGCAGAACTCCATAATGTTTACGCCCTTTGAACCGAGTGCGGGACCAATGGGGGGTGCAGGGTTGGCTTGTCCGCCTTTGCACTGCAGTTTTACGAAACCTGAAATTTCTTTTGCCATGTTGTTGTTTTTTGGTGTTAACGTAACGCGGTATGCGTCACTCCCAAATTCATTTTCCTAAAGAACTATTTTTGGGACTGCAAAACTACAAAAATATTTGCAGCAGGCAATTTTTTAATACGGACTTTGTGCCGGAATTTTCAGGGCGGCGGGAACAGCACGATTTTCTGCATCCAGGTACCTGTCAAGGCTGTCCAGTACGGCGCCGTCCCTGTTAAGGTCAAATTTACGGGCAAAATATTTACCGGAATCCAATATCTGAGATAAATGACTGAATGTTAAAAGATTAGGGTGTGGAGCGCCCTTTTCCCTGTCTAAAAAAAGCAGGTTATTGTTTACCACGTCAGGGCTGAAAGAGGAATTAAGCACCAGTGTCTGAAAAAGGAATTCGTCGGACCCCCAGGTAAACTGCATAAAACGCCGGAGTTTTGAATTTTGATCCAGCAAACGGACAATATATTCCAGGCAATTGCTGGTCAGGGCCCAGAACATAGACGACCCGTAAAATTCCATGTCCATGGGTGGTTTACGGGCGGGCAGCATCCGGTTAATCATCCATTGAAAATAATACCGGCCGGGAAACTTGTAATTGGTTAAATGATACTCCCGGATACGGGGATAAGATTCGGATGCCCAGTCGTCAAAGTGTTCGAACTCAAGAAATTCCTTTCCCTGGTTGTCCACGAAAAACTCATGCATCCGGAAGGCGGGTTTTATGGGATAATCCTGACCGCTCATGAGGTGAATATAATCATATTTTTTACCCGTCCGGAAGATCTCCTTAACGGAACGCAGGGTGGCTTCCACGGTTTTATAACCTGCCCATACTACGTTTACACGATCCTGGATAAGGTATACGTTTGGAATTTTTGCAAGAAAAAGATGGGCGCTAATATCGATTTTCTTGTCTACATGAATATAAAAATCGAAATCCGGGTGCTCCATCCGCCTAATCATCCGTTCGGTTTGTAACGGGTTTGTATAGGTTATAACCAGGTGAGCAACTCTCATAAACAAACAGGTGGGCTATTGATGAAAGGGGTTAAACAGTCTGTTGCGGAATTTCTGCAGTGGATATAGAACTGATGATAGCTAAGTTAACCAATAATTTTTTCAAATCAAAAATAAATAGATATTAATACATAATGAAGTGCAAGCAGTAGCCCGGACGGGGCAAAAAAAAGCCCCGCAGAAAGCAGGGCCTGTCATTAATATTGTTTTATTAATTTATTTTTTCCACCTGCATATAATTGAGTTCTACCGGTGTGGAACGACCAAATATCTTAACGGTAACCTTTAATTTTTTCTTTTCGTCATTTACTTCCTCTATGATGCCATTAAAATCATTAAACGGTCCTTCTATGATCTTGATGGTTTCGCCCACAATAAACGGCTCGCTCATGCTTACCCCACCTGCTTCAGCCATTTCATCCATCTTACCCAGCATTTTGTTCACCTCGGCCTTACGCAGGGCAATGGGGTTTTCCTTGCCCAGGAAATGAATAACACTATTCGTATTTTTTATAGTATCGCGCAGGTCATCGCTAAGTTTGCCTTCGGATATTTCAATCATTACATAACCCGGGTAATAGTTACGCTCGCGCATTACTTTTTTCCCGTTCTGCACCTTATATACTTTTTCGACAGGCAAGAAGACCTGCTTCACAATATCGGTCCATCCGCCGCGTGTGATTTCTTTATCCAGGTATTCTTTTACTTTGCGCTCTTTGCCACTTACCACGCGTAGCACAA
>JBDTVE010000100.1:0-32597 GCA_040007355.1 Bacteroidota bacterium
GCAGCACAACAAAACGAAATTTCAGCCTACACTTTGCTTGCTCTTTGCGATATTAGGCTCCGTGGCCATTGGAACAAAGCCACTAAAGCAAGTTTGAAAGTTTCAAAAGGCATCATGGCATTTTGTAAAGACATTTATAAAAAGGAATATGCTCCCAATACGAGAGAAACTTTTCGCAGACAAGTGTTGCATCAATTTGTTCAAGCAAGGATTGCCGACTATAACCCTGATAACCCAAGCCTTCCAGTTAATAGTCCCAATGCACATTATGCAATTACTGAAGAAGCTTTAGAAGCTATCAAGACTTTTGGAACAAAAGCATGGAAAGAAGGTTCAGAAAGGTTTAAGTCAAAAGTTGGCGAACTTTCAAAACGTTACCTAAAAGAAAGAAAGCAAAATTTAATCCCTGTAAAACTAAGCAACGGTAAAGCGCTCAAGCTATCCGTAGGAAAACATAATGTTGTACAAGCTGCAATTGTTCAAGATTTTGCTGCACGTTTTGCAAACGACAGTGAAGTTCTCTATTTAGGCGACACGGCAAACAAAGACCTTTACGTAGACAAAAAAGTATTGAAAGAAATTGGCATCCTAATAACGCAACATAGCAAACTGCCAGACGTAGTTCTATTTGACAGAAGGAAAAACTGGCTTTATTTAATTGAAGCGGTTGCTTCTCATGGCCCTGTTTCCCCCAAACGAATTGTTGAATTGGAGGAATTATTAAAAGATTGCAAAGCAGGCAGAGTTTATGTTTCAGCATTTCCCGACTTTGCAGAATTTAAAAGGCATTCAACAAACATTGCATGGGAGACAGAAGTTTGGGTTGTAGATTTCCCCGAACACATGATACACTTTAATGGCGACCGTTTTATGGGCCCGCGATAGGTCATCACACAAAAGCATACACATTTTCAAGGCACAAAAAGCCAACCTTGCAAAAGAGGATACTTTGTGCCAGCGCGTCGGAGGACACGCTCTGCTTTGTTGGACACAGAACAAATTTGACGGACCGAGAAGAAGAGCGAACAAGCGAATAACAGGGATGATCCACCCTTTTATTTTAGCACTTCTCTTAATTTATTTTCCAGCGCTTCGCCCCGCAGGCTCTCTGCAATTACGATACCCTGCGGGTCAATCAGTATATTATAGGGGATGCCTTCGAATTTAAATGTTTCCACCGCCTTACTGTTCCAGTATTGCAAATCGCTGACTTGTGTCCAGGTAAGCGCATCGTCCTGAATGGCTTTTAACCAGGGGGCCTTGTCTTTGTCGAGCGAAACACCCAGGATGGCAAAATTTTTATCTTTAAATTGTTTATACGCATTAACCACATTGGGGTTTTCCTGCCGGCAGGGTGTACACCAGCTGGCCCAGAAATCTACCAGCAGGTATTTGCCGCGGAAAGAAGAAATAGCAACCGGCTTACCGTTTGTTGAGGGCAGCGTGAGGTCGGGCGCCTGTTTGCCGGTCCAGGTGCTGCTGGCTTCCTTGCTTTTATTCATTTGTGCCTGCTGCATTTCATAAGTGGTTTTTAACCGGGCAAGGGATTTGTGTTCCGGGAATCTTTTTACCACCCCGTCCAGCAGCTTTCCAAACTCTTCACTCTGGAAAGAGCGGGAGCCCATGCCCAGGGCAAAAATACTTTCGGCCGGGCTATCTGCCTTGGCAATAAAATCAGCCACATAGTCATTCAGCGAAATGATGGCCTGGTTTTTACGATTGGTGGCGGCAATTAAGGAGCTATCGGAGCCACCAAACTGTTTCAGGCTGTCTATTTCTACAAATACTTTGTTTATGACGGCGGCTTTTTCGTCGTACCGGTCTATAAAACTTTTCAGGTGTTTACTGGCTTCCGAGCCCGATACGGTATAGTAATTGTCTTTTTTGCTCAAATCAATATCCAGGTTTATTTTCTGCATATCATTTATTATCAGTACTACCGGGCCTTTTTCCACCATCACCTGGAAAATACCTTCTTCCGTACCATTGCCCTTCAGGTCAAAATGACCCTCTTTATCTTTTAATACAACCGAATCAAGCAATACCGGGTGCATATCACCGCCATACGGTATCTCTTCCAGGTATACATGAATATTACCTTTTGCAGCCACAGAATCCCGGTTGCTATCGTCATAGTTTTGGGGCAACATCTTATCTGCATTCCTGTAAGCAACGCTGACGGTAAACCCGCCCTTGCTTTTATTGGTACAGGCTGTAAAACATACTGTGTATAACCATACCAGGCATACCGCACTACAAATATTTCTTAGCATATATTTTTTTTAAAATTTATTTTACCGGTATCTCACCGTTGTTTTTTTACTAATTACGCTGGCATACCGGTATTAAACCGCCGGAGAGCCCAATATTCAATGTTCAACACCAAAAAAGCAAAACTGTTTATGCAACCCCCCTACCGACTACGAACATTGAACTTTTTCCTGGTTCCCCCGGGATTGCTGTTTAAAGTTTTTATTGATTCAGTTTTTCCGTTAGGAGTTGCGTGGTCAGTTTTGGGTCAGCTTTTCCTTTTGAGATCTTTTTTACTTCGCCCATAAACAATCCAATCAATCCTTTTTTTCCCTTTTTATATTCAGCTACTTTTTCGGGCATGCCAGCCAATACTTCATCTATCCAGGCGGCAATGGCGCCGGTATCCGAATCCTGCAACAGATTGAGTTCCGTGGCAAGTTGTAATGGTTGGGCCGATGTATTTTCCACGAGGGCATGCAGCAGTTTGGATGAAGCCACTGAAAAACTAAGTTTGCCTGTTTCCACCAGGTCAATCAGGGCGGCCAGCGTTGCCGGCTGAACGGGGAAAGCGTTGATGGGCAGCGAATGCTCATTCAGGTAAGATTTTACCGGCCCCAGCAACCAGTTGGCTCCTGCCTTATAATGACGGGTCTTTGTTACCAGGCATTCAAAATAAGCGATGGTTTCCTTATCGTCGCAAATTACCCTGGCATCATAATCGCTGAGCGAAAGCTGTAGTTTATATTTTTCCACCAGGGTTTCCAGCAGGGGCGGCATGGACTTTTTTATACTGTCCAGTTGTTCCTTGCTAACCACAAAGGGTGGCAGATCGGGGTCGGTAAAATACCGGTAATCATTTGCTTCTTCTTTGCTGCGCAATGAAAAAGTGGTATCGTGCAGTGCGTCAAAACTTCTTGTCTGTTGCAGGATGGGTTCACCTTTTTCGGCCAGGCCAATCATGCGGTGTACCTCGTATTCTATGGCCTTGCGTATATTGCGGATGGAGTTCAGGTTTTTAACTTCCACTTTAACGCCCAGTTTTTCTTCTCCTTTCAGGCGAATGGAAACATTGGCATCGCAACGCATACTGCCTTCTTCCATATTGCCGTCACACACATCCAGGTATCGAACCAGTTTACGCAATTCTGTTATATAGGCGACGGCTTCTTCGGCACTGTGCAGGGTTGGTTCGGTTACGATTTCTACCAGCGGTACGCCGGCGCGGTTATAGTCGATACAGGTATTGTGTTCATCCAGGTCGTGAATGCTTTTTCCGGCATCTTCTTCTATATGAATGCGGTTTAACTGTACCTGCGATTGCCCTGCGGTGGTTCTGATGGATACATAGCCACCTTTGCAAATGGGGGTGGTATGCTGCGATATCTGGTAACCTTTTGAGAGATCGGGATAGAAATAGTTTTTGCGCGCGAAATAGTTTGTTTGTTCAATCTCGCAATGACAGGCCAGGCCCAGGCGGATGGCAAGTTCTACGGCCTGGCGGTTTAATTTTGGCAGGGTACCGGGATAGGCCAGTGTTATTTCGCTGATATGCGTATTGGGTGAAGCGCCAAAAGAGGCACTGTCACCGCAAAACAACTTGGTCTGTGTAAGCAGTTGTGCATGCACTTCAAGTCCAATAACCGTTTCGTATTTATTGTAGTCAATCATTGTAAATCTTCATACCCCGGTTTTTGCACCGGCCATTTTATTCCTTCTTGCAGAAGGCTTGTAAAAATACCATATCGGGTTTACATTCTGAAAGGTTTGTGTCTTTGCAGGGAAAGCACCCGGGCAGACACAGGGCCTCATCAAATTAAAAAAGCCACCCGGTTCTATGAACGGGGCGGCCTGGCCAGTATTTATGGCTATCGTCAGAGGCTGGTTGTTTTCAGGTTTTTGGGAATCTTTATTTCAACTTCCTGCTGTTTGCCATCGCGGGTAAGTTTTATTTTGAAATTGTGTTTTTCCATCGCGGGTTTGGCCAGTTCCCGTAGCGCGTCAATATTGTTGACTTCCGTGCCATCAAAACTGGTAATGGTATCTCCTTCTTTTATACCGGCTTTTTCTGCTGGTGATTCATCGTCCACGCCCACTACTTTAAGTCCTTTACCATCTTCCGTTTCCTGCGCGCGCAGCCCCAGTTTTGCCTTTCCGTTAAAAGGAAAGTTATAATTGAATCCATTATTGAGATCAAAATCTTTGAATTTGTACTGCTGTGGCGCGTACGTTATGGAGGGGCCGGATTTTCTTTTGCTTAGGGTAGCCGCTGTTTTTTGTTCTTTTTTATCTCTTTTATAGGTAATGGTAATTTTATCGTTCGGGTTAAACTTGCCAATGGTTTTGGTTAGTTCTGCCGGCGAAACGATTTTAGTATCATTGATCTTTGTAATAACATCGCCTTTCTTTAAACCGGCTTTTTCGGCGCCGCTATTGTCTGAAACGCTGGAAATGGTTACACCCTCTGCTGCTTTTTCTGTTCCAACACCCAAAAATGCCTTATTGGTATTTGTGCTGAAAAGATCCATATTAGTACCGCCGCCATAATTAAAAGCATCGGGGTCGCTCCGAAACCTGGTACGCGGACCTTCCATGGCATCCATCTCCGAGAGGCGCCTGTTGTCTACGGTTACCTGCTTGCGCCGGGAAATGGTTACATCGTCGTTTTTATAATCGGCCAGCGGTTTGCCATTGACCTTTACCTCATCACCCTTTATTTCAATGGTGAGTTTGGTATCAGCATCGGTTTTTGGCCGAATTACAATGACATCATCATGGTGTTTGATGATGTCGTTTTTTTCATCCTGTGCACGGGTGGTGGTTGCAATAAGTCCAAACATCATTAGCGTGCCGGCGGCTTTTAAAAAATATCGTTTCATGCCATGATTGTTTTAAATGATAAAATGGTTCTACGTTTCTTTTCGTACTTCAAATATAGGGGGAATTATTGAATTACGAAGACTTTCGGAAATGTTAAATTAGAAGGTTGCCGGAAAAAAGTTGCGCCGCCTGGAAAAGAAAGGGTAACCTTTTCTTCCAGGCGGCGCAGGCAGCTGTATTACTAATGTAAGAGACTTTTAACATTTTCTATCACCTGCTGCAGGTTGCCGGCTTCCTGACCCCCGGCAGTGGCCAGTGTTTTTTGTCCGCCGCCCCCACCTTTTATCAGGGGAGATATATGTTCTTTAATGATTTTCCCGGCGTCTAAGTTCTTTGCCGCCGCCACGGTTTCTGCGATCCCCAGGGCCACAAAGGGTTTGCCGCCTATATTGGCACATAGTATGATCAGATGATCGTGTAATTTATTTTTAAGGTCGAAGCAAAGTTTTTTTAAGGCGTCGGCATTGTTTACTTCCACGATGGCGCCGATAAAGGTTACGCCATTGATGATTTCATCTTTGTGTAAGAGCTCGTTGCGCACGCCCACCAGCACGCGGTCTTCCAGGTGTTCCAGTTTTTTCTTTAGCCCGGTGTTCTCCGTTAGTAAATTGTCGATGGCCCGGCCCAGATCCGCAGGATGTTTTAGCTGTTCTTTTGCCTGCTGCAATTGCAAAAACGCCTGGTTGATCCATATCTGTGCAGCCTGGCCCGATACCGCTTCTATTCTTCTTACGCCGGCGGCTACGGCGGTTTCCTGTTTAATCCTAAAAAAACCGAGCTCGCCGGTGGCGCCCGCATGGGTACCTCCACACAACTCTACGGAATATTCAGGGTCGATGGTCACCACGCGGACTACATTCCCGTATTTCTCTCCGAAAAGAGCCATGGCACCTAGTTTAAGGGCAGCATCTTTTGGTAGCTGCTGAATGACCACGGGTATATTCTCCCTGATCTTTTCGTTTACGATTTCTTCTACCCTGGCTAGTTCGTCGTCGGTCATTTTTGCGAAATGGGAAAAGTCAAACCGCAGGTGTTCTTCGTTTACCAGCGAGCCTTTTTGTGCCACATGGGTGCCCAATACACGGCGCAGGGCGGCATGCAGCAGATGAGTGGCTGAATGATGGATGGCCGTCTTTTTTCTTTTTCCATTATCTACTTTTGCTATCACTGTTCCCGTTAGTATGGCGGGAAGACGGTCCGTAAAATGAATAATAAGATCGTTTTCTTTCCGGGTGCCGGTAACCGGTATTTTTTCATTGTTACTGATCAGCTCGCCGGTATCGCCCACTTGTCCGCCGCTTTCGGCATAAAAGGGGGTGTTTTCAAGCACCAGTTGAAAAGATTCTTTGCCTTTTGCCACCACCTTCCGGTATTTAATAATATTGGTTTGGGTTTCCAGCAAATCATAACCTGCAAACTGGCCGGTTGTTTCACTGTGGAGATTGATCCAGTCGCCGGTATCCATGGCAGCGGCGGCTTTTGACCGGTTTTTTTGCTGCCGCATTTCGGTCTCAAAACCAGTTTCGTCTACCGTCCACCCAATCTCTCTGGCCATTAAACCGGTTAAGTCTACCGGGAAGCCAAACGTATCATTTAATTTAAACGCAAATGCGCCCGATACAATCCGGCTGTTCCTGGAATCCTGATCGGCAGTGTTCGGTTTGGTGGTTTCCCCCGGTGTTTTGGAATCTGTAGCAGACTCCTCCTCTTTTTTTACATAGCTCTCAAAGATTCGGATGCCATTGGCCAGGGTTTTTAAAAATGCGTCTTCCTCTTCCTTTATCACTTTTGTCACAAAATCCAGTTGAAACGATATTTCGGAAAAAACATTTTCAAACTGTTTGGCCAGTACTGGTACCAGTTGAAACAAGAGGGGTTGTTTATAATCGAGATAAGAATAATAGTAACGCACCGCGCGGCGGAGGATCCTTCTAATAACATAACCGGCGCCAGTATTGGATGGCAGCTGACCGTCTGCAATAGCAAAGGCAATTGCCCGTATATGGTCGGCCAGCACCCGGAATGCAATGGCCTGCCTGCTATCGCCCAAATCATATTTTTTTTCAACCAGTTTTTCAACAGCGGCGATTGTTCCGGTAAACACATCCGTATCGTAGTTGGAGGCTTTCTGCTGAATTACCCGAACCAGTCTTTCAAAACCCATACCGGTGTCTACATGCCTGGCAGGCAGGGGTTGCAGGCTGCCATCTTTTAAACGGTTAAACTGCATAAACACTATATTCCAGATCTCTATCACCTGCGGGTGATCATTGTTCACCAGGGTTTTTCCGTCAACCTGTTTTCTTTCCGCCTCGCCCCGGCAATCCACGTGTATTTCGGAACAGGGTCCGCAGGGTCCGGTATCGCCCATTTCCCAGAAATTATCTTTTTTATTGCCCGGCAGAATACGGTCAGTGGCAATCCATTTTTCCCATTCTGCAAATGCTTCCTCATCCTTTAACAGGCCTTCACGGTCATCGCCCTCAAAAATGGTAACGTATAGCCGGTCTTTGTTCAGTTGCAACACTTCTGTGAGCAGTTCCCAGGCCCAGGCAATAGCTTCTTTTTTAAAATAATCGCCAAAGCTCCAGTTCCCAAGCATCTCAAACATTGTATGATGATAGGTGTCTACCCCTACTTCTTCCAGGTCATTGTGTTTGCCGCTTACCCGTAAACACTTTTGCGTATCGGCCACACGGATATGCTCAGGTTTTTTATTGCCCAGAAAATAATCTTTGAACTGGTTCATGCCGGCGTTGGTGAAGAGCAGGCTGGGATCGTTTTTTATAACAATGGGTGCGGAAGGCACAATGCTATGTTCCCTGGATTGAAAAAACGCTAAAAACTTTTGACGAATGGCTGCACTGGTTAACATAGTGGAACAATCTTTGGTTGTTAGTTGCCCGCCTTAGGGCTATATTTGATAATAATAATGGTTTAAAAGTGTGGCAAAGGTACGGATAAGGGTGCAAGCAGGTACAGACAGAACTGAGCTCCGCTGTGCTGGCTAATACCTGCAATCAGCCGGTTGTTTTAACCCAGAAATCGACCGTTGCCACATTCATTTTCTGCCATAGTGGGTATGAAGAAAATTAAATATTACTATAACACCAATACACTCCGATATGAAAAGCTGGAGACGCCCCTCCGGGTAACACTGCTGCGTGTACTGGGTTTTATTGCCGCCTCCGTTGTAACGGCCATTATTATCGTCTCCATCGCTTTTAAATATGTTGACTCACCTAAAGAAAAGATTCTTCGCCAGCAATACGAATCTGCCGAGGAGCAATATGATTTGCTGAACGACGAGGTTCAAAAATTGCAACAACAAATGGTTGACCTGGAGAAACGAGACAACAATGTATACCGCGCCATTTTTGAAGCCAATCCCATCCCGGACAGTGCCCGTGCCAAAGCCATGGAAAAACAAAAGGAAATGCAGCTGGTACAGGGTATGAGCCAAAGCGATCTTTCGGGTTCCATTGCCGCTTCGCTGAACAATCTTATCCAGCGGGTTGCTTTTCAAAATAAATCTTTTGACGAAATCGGCGGTTTTATAAAAAATAAGGAGGTCTTACTGGCATGCACACCTGCTATTCAGCCTGTGAGCAACAAGGATCTCAGCCGCATTGCATCCGGGTTTGGCTATCGTATTGACCCGGTCTATAAAACGGTTAAAATGCATGCGGGCCTCGATTTTGCGGCCCCCCAGGGCACACCCATTTATGCTACGGCCAATGGCACGGTAACGGTGGGGGGTAATACCGGTAATGGATATGGCAACCATGTGGTGATTAACCACGGATATGGTTACGAAACACTTTATGGTCATATGGTGCGGGTAAAAGTACACCCCGGTCAGAAAGTAAAACGGGGTGAGATAATCGGCTGGGTGGGCAGTACCGGTAAAAGCACCGGCCCCCATTGTCATTACGAAGTGCACAAGAACGGGCAGCACGTAGACCCGGTATATTTCTTTTATAATGATCTTACACCGGAGCAATTCGACCGCCTGCTGAAAATGGCCGCTTCCCCCAACCAGAGTTTCGACTAAATCGGCCACCCTGTTATGGTACGAACAGGCACCTGTTCAGTGTTCATTGTACAGCGTCCGGTTAAAGGATTTGTGCCTGGCTCATGGAAACAGACATTCATGAAGCTTTGCCGTATCTTTGTTTTACCAAATTTTGTATGCAGCAACTTAAACAAATAACGCTTTCATTTGACGAAACCCCCGAGCCGGTTGTTCAGGAAAAAGAAAGTATTGTTGAAACGCCGGTACAAAAAAAACGCGGCCGCAAGCCTAAACCCGCACCGCTGGTTGCCAAACAACCTTCTAAAAGAGGACGCCTTTCTTTAAAGGAAATCAATGCGGCAGACGGACTAATTGAAATTCCGGGCGATGAGGACCTGTTCCGGAAACACTATTATTCCATTGGCCAGGTAGCGGAAATGTTTCATGTGAATCATTCATTGATACGCATGTGGGCCAATGAATTTGATGATTTTCTGCAAACAAAGAAAAACAAAAAAGGCGACCGGCATTTTCGGCCCGAAGATGTTAAGACCCTTGAGTTTATCCATCACCTGCTCCGCCAGCGCAAATTTACCACCCAGGGCGCCCGCGATTTCCTGAAAAAAAATAAAAACGCCGATGAGCGTTTTACTGTCATTCAATCCATGCAAAAGATCAAATCATTTTTGCTGGAAATAAAAGCATCTTTATAAACAGTTAGCATATTCTTGCTTCCAGGTAGTTCCTGAGCCCTATCTGGTAATCAATGCCTGCCGGCTGCTACAATAATCCAATATTGAGACTACATTTCACCGGCTACTGTGTTCAATAGCGTCCGTGTTTATTATTGCTTGGTAATTACCGTATGTTCCTGCCCGTTTGTTCCGTTAATGGTAACAATGTATTGCCCGTTTGAAATGCCGTCCAGCGGAAGCGCCACGGTATTTAGCCCAGTAAACGCCGCATTGGAAAATGATTTCACCAACCTTCCCTGTATATCATGAATAGTTGCCTTTACGGTAGCGTTATTGCTGAGGCCGCTGCTGGTAATATACACCGTAGCAGTTGCAGGATTTGGAAAAGACTTTATTACCTGTACCGCGCCCTGGCGGCTAAAAGATAGTTTTCGTGCATTGGAATATTCAAAACCACCATCGTTGTCAACCATTTTCAATCGGTAGTAAACAGTCAGGCCGTTTGCCAGCAACGCGCTCAAATCGTCGGTAAAATTATACACGGTATTGCTACCCCTGGCGGTCAGTTTTGTTACAGCCGCATAGCTGTTACCATTGTTAACGGATCGCTCCAGTTGGTAATAAGCAAAATTACTTTCCGTACCGGAATGCCATTGCAGCAGCGCGGTATTTTTTACGGCACTGGCTTCAAAAGCGGTTAGGGTTACCGGTAACATGGAGCTGGTTGTAAATAGAATGCTCCCCACGCCGCTGCCGGCAACGGTAGCGCCACCGGTTCCACCCGCGGAGCCCACTACATTTGAATTGGCGCCACCCGTACCCGCGGTATCGGTAACATTTACATAGGCCGGTGTTCCTACTACGCCAGACATAATCACCACACCCTTACCACCACCTGCCCCGCCACCGTGTGCGCCGGGGTCGTTTACATTACCGCCGTTGCCACCGCTGGTGCTTATATTAATTGGACAGGCATTTGTTACATTATAAGTTGGAACATCCAGTATAATACTTCCGCCGGCGCCACCACCACCCGCACCATCATTGCCTGCATTGCCTGCACTATTGCCATTGGTAGAAATAACAACCTGACCTGCGCCGCTGTTACAACCAGAAGTGGTTTCTATAGCGGCTGCCTTTATTATAACAATTCCACCACCGTTGGCGCCTGCCGTACCCACTCCGTTGTTTTGCTGGCCGCCACCGCCACCGCCGCCCATAAAAAAGCGCGTGCCCGAAACATACACACTGATATCAATACCACCAATGCCTCCGCCGGTTGTTGACGTGGTACAGGTCCAACCCAGTCCGCCGGTTCCTCCGGCGGTAAGATTGCCACCACCACCACCACCGCCGTTATTGGCATTGCCGCCACCGCCGCCATTGAGCATTTTGCCTCTGGCAACCGTGTATACGCCGTTGGTGTTGTGGATACCTTCTCCTTTGTAACCAAAATAGGTAGTGGAAACACTGCCTGCATTATCATAATAGGTATCAGGATCACAGGTCATGTCGCCGGGTGCATTACTGCCCGCTGCGCCACCCCTGAATCCCTGTCCGGTAACCGTTATATTTTTGTCTATATTCAATGTGCCACCCACTTTAAAAGCAACCACACCACCGGTCGCGCCGTTCCAGGAAGTGGCCGTGATATCGCTGCTAAGAGTATAATTGCCACCGCCGCCAAGTGTTGGGTAAGATATTATTTGTACACGGCTGTTGTTCGTGAAATGGTAAGCATTGATGAGGAACTGACTTAAGCTAATGCTAGTGCTGGTTGCGGCTGTGATTGTTACCACTTCATAGAGACCGGCCGACTGGATACTGGCCAGGTTGCCAAATCCACTGTTATTGCTGGTATTTGTACCGATGGTGCTATCCTGCATCTGCATGATAATGGCCTCGCCGGCGGTAAAACTGCCGGTAGCACCCGTAATGGTTAAGGAAGTTCCGCTGATAGCCGTTACCCTTGCATATACATTTATTACGGATTGTGGGAAGCACCAGAGCGGAGCCAGCAGTAATCCAGCAAAAAGCGTTTTGATAAAAGGGTTCATGGGTAACAGATTTGGCACTAAGGGTTAACAACTATGCCAAAATCAGGGAAGTTAATAACCAGCCTGTTACGATGTCACCCTGACCCAATGATTCCCACAATCGGATTTTTGTTCCCAAAAAGACAGCTTGGAATTATTTATTGAGGGGCTAAGTTTCCGCTGAGTTTAATTTTCATGTCATGGCCGGCCAGATCTATTTTTAAGACGACCATGCTTTTTATGATACTGAAATTAACCTGTTGCTTAAGCTCGTTGAAATCCGCACCTGGGATGGCGTTTGTATAGTATTCAACTGAAATGATATAGGCATTGGTAACAATATCGTTTAAGACAATCACTTTGTTTACGATCAGGGGTTGGTCCGTGATGCGTTTGATTTCGGCAAGCAATTGCTCCAACTGGGCAACAGAAGTGCCCAGGCTTATTTCCAGTTTAAGGTCGGCCCTTCGCTGGGTACGCAGTGTAAGGTTGTCCATAATGCTATCCACCATTTGTTTATTGGGCACCGTTACATAAGTTTTGTAATCCGTGCGTATCCGTGTGCTGCGCAGGCCAATTCTCTCCACCGTACCGGTATATCCCTGCACTTTTACCAGGTCGCCCACGTTAAAAGGTTTATCAAAAAAAATGATAAACGAGGCAATCAGGTTTTCGATACTTTCTTTTGCGGCCAGCGCCAGTGCCGCACCAATAATACCAAAACCGGCCAGCAGGGCGCCAATGTCTTTGTTAAAAGAAAAATGGATGATCAGCAGGATGCCGGTGATGCCGGTAATCACCTTCAAAAAATCTTTAAAGAAAACGATGAGCTGGTTATCCGTTAGGTCCCCGGCAAGATTCGTTTTCTGTTCCAGTACAAATGCAGCAAAGTCGATAATGCGCAACAACAGCCAAATAAAGGAGATGATGATAAGACCGGTGCCAATACTGTCAATAATATCTTTGGAGCTTATCCGGTGTATCTCAAAAATAAATGCTTTGGGAAAATGGAGTTTATCAAGGGCAATGAATGTAATCAAAACAATCAGGAATACCTGCAGCGGAGCGAGTAACAATTCTGTAAATACTTTTTTTTCAATATTCCAGGAAGTCCGTTTCAATAAATTAAAAAGAAGACCTGCCAGGTACTGCGAAAGATATTTCTTCAGCAATAGCACAACCAGTATAGTGCCAAAGCATGCCAGGTAACTTAAAACAGTATTTTCAAGTATGGTTGTATGTAAAAAATCATTCATAATGCAGGCTCATAAAAAAAATCAAAATTAACGGACTTACAAGCAGTGTAAAAATGAAATTTGGTTGGGCGGCAGAACGGGAGTGCTGCACTGTCAAGGATCAACTCCCGCTGCAAGATGGCCCTGGCTGTTTACAAAGAATAAATATACAATTGCCCGTTGCGCAGGCAATACAATCGATCCAGGGCAATCCGCATCTTAGCCGTGTTTTTTAAGATATCCGGCAATGTTTTTTCTTCTATCAGCAGGGTAGACAATTGATACCGTTCCAGTAAAACACCTTTTCTGCCCACTATGTATTTGCCGGCGAGTTGAAAATCCTGCCAGCCGGTAAGGGCCAGCTTGTTTTTAAGCGTGCCGAAATAGTCAAATACCAGCAGACCCTTGCTGCTGTCGTACAGGTACACCAGCCGGTCATGGTCTTCAATAAAAGTGGGCGAGGGCGCTTCCTCCAGCTGCAAACGGAAATCGCCCGACTGGCCGATGATATTGCCATCGTCTCCAATGTGTTTTAGTTTTGCCTCTCCTTCATCGTATACCCATATGGCATTGTCGTACGACTGGCAGATGGCCTTTGCCTGGAAGATATGCTGTTTCCGGAGGTCAATGGTGGCTCTTATATTCAGCAGCCGGTCCAGGATCAGGATGGTGCCAAAATCGCGGTAATACAATAATATTTTTAAGGGATTGCCGGCATCAATGGAATATACTTTTCCGTATTTGCGCACATCATTAAAGATGGCAATGGAATCTCCGGCGGGGGAAAATTTTTTTAGCTGGTTGTTGCTGTCTAGCAAAAAGATATTACCGAGGTTGTCTACCGTAAAATCCGCGTAGGCACCTTTGATGGTTTGAACCAGTTGGATGATGTGTTCCCGGCCCTGTGAAAAGCCAGTAGCGTTGGCCAACAGGAATAACGCAATTGAAATGATTTTTTTCAAGGATGGTAATATTTTAATTCAAGATGGGCGCCATCAAATACCGCGTATGAATCATACCGTATCCAGTCGCCCAGGTTTATATAATGGCTGTTGTTTGGCAGCGCAAAATCAATGGGCAGGTGCCGATGTCCGAAAATAAAATAATCAAATGGCTGTTGCTGTAATATTTCCTTGCAATAAGCGATCAGCCATTCTTTGTCTTCACCCAGGAATTCGCCGTCTGTTTGCCCGGTGACCGCCCGGCTGCTGCGACTCATATAATTGGCAATTCCCACGCCAATAGCGGGGGGCAATATGCCAAATAGCCACTGGCAAAACGGGTTGCGAAAGATCTTTTTCAGGAATTTATAACCGTGGTCGCCCGGTCCCAGTCCATCGCCATGTCCGATATAAAATTTTTTATGGTTGAATTCAAAGGTTTTAGGCTCAAAGTACACCGGTATATTCAGTTCTTTTTGGAAATAGCCTCTCATCCACATATCATGGTTACCTACAAAAAAATGGATGGGTATGCCGCTGTCTGTGAGTGAAGCCATTTTTCCCAGTATGCGGGTATAGCCTTTTGGTACAACGGTACTGTATTCATACCAAAAATCAAAGAGATCGCCTACCATGAATATGATGGCGGCATCCTGCGCGATGAGGTCCAGGAACCTGACTATTTTTTTTTCTCTTTCCAGGCTGGTGGTATAGTCCGGTGCGCCCAGGTGGAAATCGGAAAGAAAGTATATTTTTTTACCAGGTGGCAATTCCATCGGGACTATTGTTTCTTTTGCTGAAGATATTCCAATACATCGCCGGAACCAATCAGGGGCTTCCCGGATACTTCATGGTTGTACCAGTAGATCCAGGCGCTGGTAGACTGGTCACAGCTGTAGACGGTTGTTTTCTCTCTTTTGTATAGAGCGATTTCTCCTGGCTCTGGGTTTATGCCTTCATAATCATCTACCTGTGCTATGACCCAGGAAAAATCCTGTTCTTCGTTTAGGTGGTAGAGTTCGCCCAGTATATAATATTCTTCATTTGTGGGCAGTGCAGCGGGGTAGTCGCCCAAATCATATAATTTGCCTCTTACCCTGGCGCTGCCTACTAATGTAAAATGATTGCTGATATAGGCGTACGCAGGGTGGTTAAAGCCACTGCGTAGTGAGCCGTACACAAATAATTGGTGATTCGCGGATTCCATAAGCATAAAGATAGTTGAATTGCGAATTTCGGGATTGGTGAATTGGGGTATTTCTTTGGCTTATTAACGGTGGCTATGCCTGGCAATCAGGGCATCGTCTTAAGCCGAACCTTCTACCAGGAATACATAGGCTTCTTTGGGACCGTGTACGCCGGTTACCAATGTTTTTTCAATATCTGCCGTGCGGCTGGGCCCGGTGGCAAAACTTATCAGTGAGGGTAGCTGGCGTGGGTCCTTTGATTTTACCTGTTGCAGGGCGTCTTTAATATCATATACCAGCTGATGGGTAAAAGCAATACAGAGATGAACCGGGGCATATACGCTTGCTGTACGCCCACTTGGGCTGGCGGCACTTAATACAACGCTGCCAGTTCTGGCTACCAGGCCATCGCAACTGGTGATACTGGCATCACAATCGGCTAAGCCGGACGTATAAAGATTTTCAAAGGCTCCGCCGGATAACAGTCGCTTTAGTGCAGGCTCGTTACAATATATTTTAGTCCAGCATTTTTCTGTAAAAAGCGTGGTTAACTGGATGCATAATTCGGTTGCGTTCAGGCAAAATGCAAATTTACCTTGCAGCCTGGTGAATTCTTCTGCAAATTGTATTTCCAGTTCTTTTGAGGCAGGCTGGAACAGGGAATTGGTTCCCTCGCTTTGCGGAAAAGGAAGAGGCGTTGATTCAGTCAACGCCTTTCTTATTTTTTTAAGGATGATTTCTTTGGAAGAAGAAACATGCATGCCAAAGGATTATTATTGTTTCATAAAACCCGCCTTACCCGCCTTTTACCGGCGTCTTTAACCAAGCGCTTTGTTGGTAATACCGCTGTCGTAGGGTGGAACGCCTTCACTGATGGTTCCATCTATTGCATGTGGTTCTTTATGATCCACATCCAGCAATTTCTTTTCTTCAAACGGTCTTTTACCAATGAGTATTTCCACATCACTTTGGAAGAGCACTTCTTTTTCAAGTAGAGCTTCCGCCAGTTTTCTTACTTCTTCTTTCTTTTCCAGCAGCAGTTTTTTTGTTCTTTCAAAAGCCTGGTCAATCAGTTTTCTAACCTCCTGGTCAATGATCTTGGAAGTCTCTTCTGAATAGGGTTTTGTAAAAGAATTTTCCTGCTGGGGGTCGTAAAAGCTGACATTACCCACTTTATCATTCATCCCATATACTGTTACCATGGCATAGGCGGTGCGGGTAATCTGCTGCAGGTCGTTCTGTGCGCCGGTGGATATTTTGCCGAAAAACAGGTCTTCACTTGCCCTGCCGCCAAGAGACATACAAATCTGGTCAAACAACTGATCTGTATTGTACAAATATTGTTCTTTGGGCGTATACTGGGCGTATCCCAGCGCGGCGGTACCCCGCGGCACAATGGTTACTTTCAGCAGGGGGTAGGCATGTTCCAGGAACCAGCCGCAGATGGCGTGACCGGCTTCATGGTAGGCAATAATCTTTTTCTCATCAGGAGAAATGATCTTGTTCTTTTTTTCCAGTCCGCCAATAACGCGGTCTATGGCATCCTGGAAATCGGACATGTCCACGGCTTCCTTGCCTTTCCTAGCTGCAATCAGCGCCGCTTCATTACATACATTGGCAATATCAGCGCCCGCAAACCCCGGAGTTTGTTCGGCCAGTTTAAAAATATCCAGTGTCTGAGAAATCTTAATGGGTTTCAGGTGAACTTTAAAAATATGTTCACGGCCTTTCAGATCCGGTTTATCAATTTCAATCTGTCGGTCAAAACGACCCGGTCGTAACAAAGCCGTATCCAGCACATCGGGCCGGTTGGTAGCGGCCAGTACAATAATGCCGCTTTCGCCGCTAAAGCCATCCATTTCCACCAGTAATTGGTTCAGGGTGCTTTCCCTTTCATCGTTGCTCATCACGGCGTTCTTGCCCCTGGCGCGGCCAATGGCGTCTATTTCGTCTATAAAAATAATGCAGGGTGATTTTTCTCTTGCCTGTTTAAAAAGATCGCGCACGCGGCTGGCGCCCACACCCACAAACAATTCAACAAAATCAGAACCGCTCATGGAAAAGAAGGGCACCTGTGCTTCGCCCGCCATGGCTTTTGCCAGCAGGGTTTTACCCGTGCCGGGAGGGCCAACCAATAATGCGCCTTTTGGTATTTTACCACCCAGCGCTGTATATTTTTTGGGATTTTTTAAAAAGTCAACAATTTCCATCACCTCAACTTTGGCTTCGTCCAGCCCGGCTACATCGTTAAAAGTGATGTTCACCCTGGTTCCTTTGTCGAACAGGGTTGCTTTTGATTTACCAATATTAAAGATACCCCCGGGGCCTCCGGCGCCCCCGCCGCCACTACCCATTTTTCGCATCATCAATATCCAGATCAGTATAATGGCTATAATAGGTAATAGTATATTGAGCGCAGGCGCCACCCAGTCTCCCTCGGTATCAAATTTTTGCGGCACTTCGCGAACAGTGGGATTTTTTGTATAAAAGCCCCGGAGATCGTCTGCAAAAATTTCCTTGCTTCCAATACTGAATTGGAACTGCGGGCCCGTATCAGTTGCGGGACCCGGCTTTTGCGACAATTTTTTCTTGATATATTCCTTGTTAAGACTGCTGTCCTTAATAAAGTACCTAACCAGGTATTTGTTGCTAATTACATCCAGCTTTTCAACATCGCCTTTGGAAAGCATATCATAAAATTCCTGCTGGTTGGTCTCAATTGCGGTGGGTGTAAAATTATTGTGAAACAGACTATAACCGATCATTATGACTGCAATGGCGGCCCATATCCAGTATATATTAAATTTCGGGGTATTCTTTGGCTCATCGCTACTGCCCTGCGGACGTATCCTGTTTCCTTTTTCGTTCGGTTTCAAGTCTTCCTGTGCCATATTTTTTAATGTATCGTACTAAATAAATGCTTTTTAGAGCTGTTTGTTCGAAATAGGGGGGTATAAACTTTTATTTAACAAGGTCAATTATGGGCGGTTAAGGCCGCATCGCTCCACATTTCCTCTAATTTATAGAACTTTCTGGTGTCTTCGTGCATCACGTGAACCACCACATTTATATAGTCAACCAGTATCCATTGCGCTGCCTGCTGCCCCTCCTGTCGGAACGGACTTTCGTCACATTCCTCTTTTAACAGCGTTTCTACGTAATCAGCAATAGCTTTTACCTGCGTGGTACTGGAAGCATGGCAGATTACAAAGAAATCGGTAACTGCTTCGGGTATCTTTCGCAGATCTAATGATACAATCTTTTCCCCTTTTTTTTGCTGAATGGCGTGAATGATGGTTTTAAAAATTTTCGAATTCCTCGTTAGTCTTATTACGCTGTTCGGTTTCCGGTTCGCTAACATGCTCAATTGTTCCAAATAGTCAATACGTTTAAATGAATAAAATATTTTCGTTTAAGGAGGCCTTTTTAAAATGAAAACTCCTGACCCGGTAGGACCAGTCGCATAAAATGACAAAATAGCCATTTATCTTTATCCTTTAGCGCATCCTGCCCAAAATCTTATTTTCGCAATAGCCAAAAATACAAATGTTTAATCATTTACGATGCCATGATTTCTATGAGCAGACACCTAACCATTTTAGAATCAGTTGACAGTACCAACAACTATGCCATGGCAAGGGTTCGTACCGGATTGGCAAAGCACGGCGATGCGTTTTTTGCAATGACCCAGCTAAACGGCAAAGGACAGCGCGGCAAACACTGGTTAACGGAACCGGGAACCAATATCATTATTACGCTGGTACTGCGTCCTAACGGACTTAAACTGCAGCAGCAATTCAGACTGAACCTGGCAGTGGCCCTTGCTATTCACGATTTTTTTGCCCTTTATGCCGGTGAAGAAACCTCTATAAAATGGCCCAATGATATCTACTGGCGTGACAGAAAGGCAGGGGGGATACTGATTGAGAATATCATAGGGATGGATCGGGGTGCAGAAACCAGGCAGGGGACTCCTGAAGGAGAAAACCACGAACCGTTAACGGACGGATGGCAATGGTCTGTCGTTGGAACGGGGATCAATATCAATCAAACCGTTTTCCCCGAACAAATACGCAACGCTGTTTCATTAAAACAGATTACCGGGAAAGACTGGGATATTATTGAACTGGCGGAATTGTTGTGCGGTTATGTGCTGGAACGATACAATCAAATGGTGGCCGGTAAAGACCTGTTGCCACAATACAACCTTCATTTATATAAAAAAGACCAGGTGGTGGTATTCAAAAAAGACAATCTGGTTTTTGAAGGAATCGTAAAAGAAGTAAATGCCCTCGGCCAACTGCTGGTACTAACTACCCTGGAAGAGCATTTTAATTTTGGAGAGATTGAATGGGTGGTATAGCGCGGGAAAAGATTGTAAAACGCATCAGGAAACCTTGAAAGGCGGGATGTACTGATCCAGGCTTTCATCTTCCTCGGATTCCCTTGCCTCCTTTTCATATTTGTTGTTGTAATAGCCGTTCCGGATGCTTTCTACCAGGTATTTTACCAGGAATGAGATATACCCGTGTTGCCTGAACTGTTGAATATGAGCCAGCTCGTGCCGCACCCATTTGCGGTTGGTGATAAATTCCTGTGTGGTGGTATCGTGTAATAAAATTGTCTTTCCCAGCACCATGGCCATTTTATCCTGTTTCAGCCGGCGGGCTGCCAGGCGGGCCAGCAAAGAATTTTCTTTGATATAGTAGTTCAACGTAAAAAATTAACACCCTGCGGCAGGCGGTCTATAAAAATACAGGTACGGCCCGTAAAAAAAAAGGGATTTTTGTACCGCCTCATTTTATTTTCCGGATTTGCAACAACGACAATCGGGTGGGTCGCCCTTTCTTCGGGCGGCTCACCCTCTCCAACTGACAGTGTAAGGTTTTTTCAGGACGAGACAGACTGCTTCATTTCATTCGCAATGACGAGTCACGCTGATGAGTCAGCACTTCATTATTTTGAAAAGTTTCCCATTAAACTACCCGGGCAGACGGCTGTATTGAAATAAATCGGGAAGCAAAAAACATAATAGCCTTACCAATCCTTATCTGGTTTATTGGGCGCGGGATTGCCCTTTTGCATTTTCTGCTGTATTTCTTTTTCTTTCTGCTCCAGGGCCTTCAGCAATTGCTCTACCTGCTGTTTATTCAGTTTGCTTTGCTGCTGCTGGGGTTTCTGTTGCTGTTTTTGCTGCTGGTCCTGTTTTTTATCTTTCTTATCCTTCTTATCCTTGTTCTCCTCCTTGTTTTGCTGTTCCTGCTGTTTCTTTAGTTCCATCAGTGCCTTTTGCAGATTTTCCCGGGCTTCCTGGTCATTGCCGTCTAATTTAAGCGACTCTTTCCAGGCATTGATGCTTTCCTGCAGTTTTTGCTGCCTGGCCAGCACCACTCCTTTATTGTAAAACGCTTTCTGACGAAGCGCTTTATTATTTGAATTGTCGATGGCATTATCATAAGACCCGATGGCCTCATCGGGTTTGTTGTTACGAAAAGCGGCATTGCCATTGTTATAACTGGCCGTGCTGTTTTTTGGGTCGGTGGTCAGCACTTTTTCATATTCCTGCTGCGAGGTCTCAAAATTTTTCTGCTTATATAATTCGTTGCCCTTGTGTATAGCTGCATTGCTTTTTTGCCCCGCGGCATGCATAAAAAGGATCAAACAGCCTACTATGGGAATAATTGTCTTCAGACCAGTTTCATTTTTCGTTCAGGAATAAATGTTTCTATCAATAAAAATAATAAAGCCGCGGCAAGGAACCATTGAAAATAACTTTTATAATCCGTAAAAGATTTATCGCCGGTAGTGGTTTGTTCAATAGTAGCCAGTTGAGCGGTAACTTTTGCAGCCGCATCGTCTGCATCGTTTAATCTGATATAGATGCCATGAGTACTTGCAGCCAGTTGCTGCAGTTCTGTCTCGTTTAGTTTTGTGATAATGGTATTGCCCTGTGCGTCTTTGCGGGTTTCATTGGTATTGTAATCTATGATAGGCGAACCCTCCGGCGATCCAATCCCCACGGTGTTTATCATTACCCCGCTTTGCGATAAAGACTGGGCCATTTTCAATGCTTCCGGGTCGTGGTCTTCACCATCGGAGATTAGCACAATGGATTTGTATTTTCGCTCCTTGCTGTTAAAACCGCTGCCGGATATCCTGAGGGCTTCGCCTATCACCGTTCCTTGCGTGGGTACGGCATCGGGTCCGGCATTCTGAATATACATGGCGGCTGCGGCATGGTCAGTGGTCAGCGGCATCTGCATATAAGCCCTGCCTGCAAATACCACCAGGCCAATACGGTCGTTGTCCATTTTGTCTATCAGCTTGGTGACAAACTGCTTGGCTTTTTCCAAGCGGCTGGGTTTAACATCCTCCGCCAGCATGCTGTTGCTTACATCCAGCGCCACCATTACATCCACTCCTTTTCGGTTAATATTGTCCGTTACACCGGGTTGCTGCAGGTTGGCCGCTGCCACTACCAACAATGCAAACGCAATTAGCGCCAGGATGCATTTAAGAGAAAATTTTGTAGCCGAATAGTTTTTTACGAGGGCCTGCACCAGGAGGGGGTCGCCCATTTTCTGCTGCATCTTTGTCTTCCAGCGCAGTGTCCATATAAACAACAGCACCAGCAGGGGAAGGGCTGCCAACGCTACCAGGAATTCAATATGTTCAAACCTGAAGTTTAACATGGAAAGATTTTTTTACACCGTTTCAGCCTGTAGCGGGTTCCTGAAATTACAGGGTGTACCAGAAAAAAACATACCAATTAAAAATTTTGGCTATCCTTTAAATTCACGCGCGTATGTTGCCGGGTTCAATAGCCCGCCAAAAAGACGTAAAGCGGCAACTTATTTCCGGCCATGAAAAAAACCCTCCTGGCGCAGGATGGCTTTCAGGATGCCGATGCGGGCCGGCCGCATATCAAAATGATGATCGGCCGATACAATTTGCAGTACAAAAAAATAAGGGTGCCTGTTTTCTTCTATCCAGCCCTCGATCCACCCCACCGGGTTTCCGTTTTCCTTAAAACCCCAGCCAGTTTTATAGCTTAGTTTATAATTGGAATTGTCTTCCTGCAGCATCACATCGCGCACGGTTTCCTGGGTGCTCTTAAAAAAAGGCAACTGGTCAAAATACAATTTCTTTACCAGCCCCAGTTGCTCATCGGCCGTTATTTTTAAGGAATTGTCGAGCCAGAACGTATCAATATTGTTTCCTATCCTGAATTTACCATAGCGCTGCCCGTAGCCAAGCGTGTCCAGCCATCTTTGCAGGGTATCTTTTCCAATGCGCCGGACTACTTCCTGATAATAGGGAAAGGCCGAGGTGTTAAATGCCTCTTTCATGGTAAGATCGCGGTTCCAGTCGGTAGCGGTATCGCCCCAGGGATAGAACCGGGTTATGCCGTCCCATTTGATAACCATATTTTCATTGACGATACGGCCCGTTTGAATGCCCACCAGCGAGCTGACAATTTTAAAGGTTGATGCGGGCAACGCAACACTGTCTTTAAAAGCGGGGAGATTGTAGATGGTAAAAACACCCTGTGCATTGTCGAACAAACCAAAACAACCGCTTACCTGTGCACTGTCGAAATATTTTTTAAGGCTATTGTCTTTAACCACGTTATTGGAAGAGCAGGCGGTAAAGCAGAGAGCAAGGGAGAGCAGATAAAAACCGGCACGGCGCATGTACAAAATTTTCGCAAAGGTAAAGGGAGAGGCCTGATTTCTGTTGGACAGGAGCTGATTTCTTAACCCATAAAAGGTTAAAACAGATCGCCGCCGGCTCAATACAGCACCTGAACGGGCAATCCTTATTCCGCAGGAGCTTCCAGGAGGAGGGTTCTTACCATCGCTGCGCTTTGCCAGCGCACCAGGGTGGCCAACACCCGGCAGGGAAATAAAACGTGCATTGCATTGTGGCCTGCCAGTACTTTTTTTGCAAAATCAAGATTGGCGGGCGACACAATCTTATCCGCTTCTCCATGAACAGCGGTTACGGGCACAGTGAGAGAAGCCCAATTTGGCGCCAACATGCTTAATTCCTTCACATGGGTATACTTTTCATTGGTGGCGGCCCTTAAAAACCTTGATAGCAGCCATTTAAGAGGGCCATGGTGTACATATTTATTAAACCACCAGAATTTTTCCTTGTCGGGGTCAATAGCGGCGGCCAGTAGCAGGAGGTGGTAGAATTCTCCCGGATGGTCAATTGCTATTTTGGCGGCGATAGGTCCCCCGTAAGAACTGCCCACGATGATACCTTTTTTGAACGAGCGGTTTAACCTTAAGGCTTCGTGGATGGCCGCAGCCTGGCTATTGATGCTGGTAACGGTCATATGTTTACCGCTAAAAGACGGTTTATCGTAACCGGGCCGGTCAAACGAAATAACCTGGAAACGGTTTGTCACCATTGTATCGGCCAGCAGGTTCCGGCTGCCGTACCAGGCGCCGGGTGTTTTGTACAAAACGCCGGAAACAGCCGGAGCAACAGAAAGCAGCCATAAACATCAGTGGAAGAAAACGCATAGGCGAAATTAGAAAAGAAGCCGGTTTAAACAAGATGGCCGGAAGGGAACCAGCTGCAGGAACCGGTGCGGGTCTTAACGCAATGCCACGGGGATAGCATGTATGGCAGCACTCAGTTCTTTAATTAAGGAGGGGTCTTTTTCAATGGCATTGCCAATGACCAGTACATCGGCTCCGGCCTTACAGTTGCGGTAGGCTTTTTCCGGTTCCGTGATACCGCCGCCTACAATTAAGGGGATTTCAATGCTTTGGGCTACTTTCTCTATCATGCTTTCCGAGACCGGTCTTTTTGCACCACTGCCCGCGTCCATATAGATTACTTTCATGCCCAGCATTTCACCGGCCATGGCGGTGCACATAGCAATTTCATTTTTGTCTGCCGGAACAGGGGCGGCATTGCTGATGTACGAGACCGTGGTAGGAGCGCCACCGTCAATAACCATATAGCCGGTAGAAATAATCTCGAGTCCGCTTTGTTTTACCGCTGCAGCCGATATCACGTGCTGCCCAATCAGCAATTCCGGGTTACGGCCAGATATAAGCGATAAATACAGCAGCCCGTCTGCATGGGTTGAAATCTGGGAAGGGCTGCCGGGAAAAAGTATGATGGGAATGGTACAATTTTGCCGGATGCGTTGCACCACTTTATCCAGGTGGTTGGAAATAACCAGGCTGCCGCCCACAAACAGATAATCCACTCTTGCCGCTACGGCCAGTTCGGTAAGCTGATCTAACTTTGCGTCATTAACCTTATCAGGATCAATGAGTACAGCAAAGGATTTCTGCCCTTTGTTTTTCTTTTCCAGTAATAGCTGATACAAACGGATCTTCATCAGGCATGGTTACTTGTATTGCAAAAATGCAAAAACTTTTCCAAAAGCTGTTAACTTTTAACGACTTGTAGTTTTACTGCGTTTTTATACGAATACGGCAGGGGGTACAATTACCTGTATAAAGCGGCCCGTGGTAATACGCAGCCAAGCGGTAAGGGGTTTGTACAAATGGGGGGTATATAGGCGCAGCGGTGATGAACAATGAACCGCTGTACCAGTGTGCGACGCCTCCGCAGCTGATAGCCGCACAATCGCCGGGCCCACAATAAATCAGTGCCGGAACCGCGGGTAGGCAACCTGCCGTCTAGGGGTAGCTGTTAGTTGGCGCAGTACCGGTATTTGCAGCCAAACCCCTTTGCAGCGGGGATATCGCCGGAGTCAGGATGGTGGAAAAAACAGCGGCAACAGGAATTATACTTTTTTCCGGTGAATTCCAAAAAAAAATTACTGTTTTTTGCATGGTTTTATTTGTAAAAATCAAGAGAGCCAGTACCAGCCTGAGTTACCAAATCAACATTTGTTTTTTTCCACAGGCTGTGCGTATCTAGAACCCCGGAATATGAAATGCAAAAGATATTTTCGTTTTCCTCATTTATTATACTAACCAGGAAATTATACGCTCCATGGAAAATAAAAAGAAACCCATAAAAGGTCTGAGTTTCAGCCGCCGTTTTACCAAAGATGCCGTAAGCGTATTCGACCAGTTTGAATACGATTACCGTGCCTCCGTTATCCGGAACCCAAGCGGCGAAGTGGTATTTGAAATGAACAATGTGGAAGTACCCAGACAATGGAGCCAGATTGCCACTGATATTCTTGCCCAAAAATATTTTCGTAAAGCGGGCGTACCGCAACCAGACGGCAGCCTGGGCCGTGAGACTTCGGCTAAACAGGTGGCACACCGCATGGCCAATTGTTGGAAAGTGTGGGGCGAGCGCTATAACTATTTTGCCTCTGCAGCGGATGCAACCGTTTTTTACGATGAGATGGTGTACAGCATCTTAAACCAGGCCTGCGTGCCCAACAGCCCGCAATGGTTTAATACCGGTCTGTATGAAAGCTATGGCATAAAGGGAAAGCCACAGGGGCATTATTATGTAGACCCGGTAGACTGCATACTAAAAAAATCCACCTCTGCCTATGAGCGTCCGCAGCCACATGCCTGTTTTATTTTGAGCGTAACAGACGACCTGGTAAACGATGGTGGCATCATGGATCTCTGGGTGCGGGAGGCAAGGATATTCAAATACGGCAGCGGAGTGGGCACCAATTTTTCCAATATACGGGGCGAGGGGGAAAAGCTAAGCGGCGGTGGCACGTCCTCGGGTCTGATGAGCTTTTTGAAGATAGGCGACCGCGCAGCCGGCGCCATTAAAAGCGGCGGTACTACGCGCCGGGCAGCTAAAATGGTTTGTCTTGATCTTGACCACCCCGAAATAATGAGTTTTATTGACTGGAAGGCAGAGGAAGAAAAGAAGGTGGGCGCATTGATTGACGCAGGTTATGCCAGCGATTATGAAGGCGAAGCCTATCGCACCGTGAGCGGGCAGAATTCTAATAATTCCGTGCGCATTCCCAATTCTTTTTTTGAAAGACTGGAGAAAAATGAGGACTGGGAACTAAAAGCAAGAACAGACGGCCGGGTAATGAAAAAAATACCCGCCCGTGAATTATGGAATAAAATTGCCTATGCCGCCTGGCGTTGTGCAGACCCCGGCACCCAATATGATACCACCATCAATGAATGGCATACCTGCCCGGAAGGTGGCCCCATAAGGGCTTCCAACCCTTGTAGCGAATACATGTTCCTGGACAATACGGCCTGCAACCTGGCATCGGTGAACCTGCGCCGGTTTTTTGATGAAACAAACAATGTTTTTGATGTGGAAGGCTTCCAGGATACCTGCCGGCTCTGGACGATTGTACTGGAAATTTCGGTGTTAATGGCGCAATTTCCCTCTAAAGAAGTAGCCCAGCTCTCGTACGACTACCGCACCCTTGGCCTGGGTTATGCCAACCTGGGTTCCATGCTGATGGTGAGTGGCATACCTTACGACAGCGAAGAAGCGCGGGGTATTGCGGGTGCTATTACAGCCATCATGACCGGTATTGCCTACAAAACCTCGGCTGAACTGGCATCCATACTAGGCCCTTTTGCCAAATATGAAGAAAACAAGGCATCTATGCTGCGCGTTATGCGTAACCACCGCCTGGCGGCTTATGATGCAGACGAATATGAAAGCCTGAGCTTAAAACCACAGGGTATTAAGGCAAAATACTGCCCCGAAAACCTGCTGAAAGCCGCTACCAAAGCATGGGATGATGCCGTACAACTGGGCGAGAAATACGGTTATCGCAATGCACAAACCACCGTTATTGCGCCCACGGGAACAATTGGACTGGTAATGGATTGCGATACTACCGGTGTAGAACCGGATTTTGCGCTGGTGAAATTTAAAAAATTAAGCGGTGGCGGTTATTTTAAAATCATCAACCAATCGGTACCCCAGGCGCTCAAAAACCTGAAATATGATGAGAAACAGGTGTCAGCCATTATCAAATACGCGGTAGGTTCGGGCAGTTTTGCCGGCGCACCCCATATCAACCATCAAACACTGAGTGAAAAGGGCTTTCTGGCCGAGGAGATAAAAAAATTGGACGGCGCCGCAGGAGCCGCTTTTGAAATAGGGTTTGTATTCAACGTATACAACCTGGGCGAAGCCTGTTTGCAAAGACTGGGTTTTAAACCGGAGCAGTATTTTAATTTCGACTGGAACCTGCTGGAAGCGCTGGGCTTTACCACGGCCCAGACAGAGGCCGCCAACGACTATGTCTGCGGCACCGGCACGGTGGAAGGCGCCCCCTTCCTGAGAGATGAACACCTGCCTGTTTTTGACTGCGCCAATAAATGCGGCAAAAAAGGAGAACGTTTTATACATGCTTACGGTCATATCCGTATGATGGGCGCGGCACAGCCTTTTCTCAGTGGCGCTATCTCCAAGACTATTAACCTGCCCAACGAAGCCAGCGTGGAAGAAATTGCAGATTGTTATTTGCTGAGCTGGCAACTGGGTCTGAAAGCGAATGCGCTTTACCGTGATGGTTCCAAGCTTAGCCAGCCCCTGAGCAATAAATCAGACAAAAAGAAAAAAGACGATACCACGGAAAAGGCACAAGCCGTACCGGAAGCGGCACAACCCGGTTCCAATATTGTTGACATGAGCAAACTCACCGTGGAAGAGTTGCTGGAAGAGGTACAGAAACGCGTTCAGTCATCACCCGACACCAAATTAAAACGCCAGCTGGCGATGATCGTAGAAAGAAGAACCCTGCCGGCTAAACGCCGCGGCTTTACCCAAAAGGCAAAGATCAACGGCCAGGCATTGTTCCTGCGTACGGGAGAATACGGGGACGGCACCGCGGGTGAAATATTTATTGACATGGCCAAGGAAGGGGCCACCATGCGCAGCATGCTGAACTGTTTTGCTATTTCCATTTCCATTGGCCTGCAATATGGCGTGCCCCTGGAAGAATTTGTAGAAAAATTTGTGTTTACCCGTTTTGAACCTTCCGGTATGGTAGACCATCCCAATATTAAAACCACTACTTCTATTGTTGACTTTATCTTCCGCGCACTGGCTTATGAATACCTGGGCAGAACAGACCTGGTGCATGTGCTGGACAAACCGGAGATCTTAAACACGGGTACTGATGACTGGGATGAAATACCCACTTCGCTGGAATATGAAAAGAAAACACCAGAACTAAGTGATGTGCGTATTGTGGCGGCAGCCGGTAAACCCGCGGAGCAGCAAACGGCCAGAACCGGTTACAGCAAAACGACCATATCGTCCAGAATGGATGGCAATGGGTTGGATGCGGTAAACGCAGCTGCCAAAAGCATGCAGAGCGATGCACCTGCCTGCAATACCTGCGGACATATCACCATCCGCAGCGGCACCTGTTATAAATGCCTGAACTGCGGCAACAGCATGGGTTGTTCTTAAATAATTGCTGCCGGCTTGCAGACCAGCAGGCGCCGTGCAGATAAAATAACCATGGACGGTTACTATAAAATTAGATCTGCTCATCTTCATGGGCGGATCTTTTTTTTGCCAAACCCTGCATTATCTAAACAAATAAAGCTGCCCGGGCAGCTTTATTTGTTTAGATATTTTAGCGTGCCGGTTAGTCGGCATTTTTCTTTATAAACTTACCCAACGCCTTGCCAGCATCAGCATAACATTCGGCAATTCTTACGCCGGTATCATAGTCATACCCTCCAAATGTTCTTCCCAGGGCTTTTTCCACGGTTAATTTTGCAATCACCTTGTTGGTGGCCGTTTCTACGATCCATACCTCGGCATTGGTTTCTGCATTGTGACGCATTACACCAATATTAAAGCCTGGTTCCGTATAATTGGTTTTGTATATCAGCGTGTATCTGGCATTATTTTTTCCACCGTTAACGGTCATGCCGCTGCTTTTTTCAAAAAGCTCGTTAAATTTTGGTTCGTATTTGTCTTTCCGGTCCAGCACCCAGTCTTTTGCCCAGCGATCTCCTTTACCGGCTTCCTTTTTATTATAATCTGCTGTTTTCTTAGCTAAATACTCGGCTTCGGAAGCGTGTTTGCCAACATTCATGTTCTCATAAGTAAATTCCGTACGAATGCTTGTTTCATTTTTAAGCGCTGAGAGATCGCCCTCTGTGATCTTAATGCGCTGGGCCTGGCCATGGGCGGCAAACAAAACCAGGCCTGCAACCAGTATGCCTGTCTTAAACTTTTTCATAGTAATTTTTTTTGTTAATGATGGCCAAAAATAGTCAAAAAACAGGCTCCTCAAAATAATTCACCGGATAACCATATGCTAAACAGATGTGCCTGCCCGTTGGAGAAATCCCGGAAAGAATGGCTTTTTTTGCCAACGTTTATCTCCGTATTTAATTGTGTCCTGGGTATCGTTTAATTGAAACAGGCCCGGTGCTGATACTATAATGTACCGGTTATGCGTTATCCTTTCCAAATAACCACCATGAAAAACCTGATTCTTTTTCTAGTGCTGGCAGCGGCACTTGCATCCTGCAGCCGCGCGCTTACTCCGGGCGAAGCCGCCAATCATCATTATAAGAAATGCAGGGATATAAGATAGGTGCTTATTTCTGCTGTCATTTACCATTCAATTTAGCTGGCAATACCGGATTTTTTATTTGCCCGGATTTTTCTTCCGTCCGGTGCGATTTGCCCTGCCTGTTACAAAAACAGGTTGGTAAAATTGCCTGCACCTTACCCCACAGGGGTTTCCCCAGTACCCCGCAGGTAATGTTTAAACATCATAAACTATTGTGCATTACAGCGGTCATCTGGCAAAAGAACAAAGTGGTAGCAGGGCTGTTTGTCTCCGTCAGCAGTCATTGAAAATGGTTAGCGGCGTTGTGGTACTGTCTCTTCACCCATACCTGTTGCGGACAAAAATTAAATAACAATAAAATTGCCCTTCAGTTATTAGCTTTACGGTTGTGAACCAATATAACCTGCCATGATTATTCAATTTGGGTACGATAAAAAGCAGGTGCTGCAGGCCCTGCGGTATCATTTTCTATCTAAGCCGGAGATAAAGACGCTGTTAATACTGGTAAATGTTTTTGCAATTGGAACGGCCATCCTGCTAGCCTTTAAAAAAATACAGGTGTTTTCTTTTTTGTTTTTTTCTTTTTTATGGTGTTCGCTGATGCTGGTAGTTTGGCGGATACTGCCGGCCGGGATTTATAAAAGAGCTGCTACTTTCCAGGATAATTTTTCTATTCGTTTTGAAGAAGAGGGGGTAGAATTGATTAACCAGGAACATACGAAGACCTGGCCCTGGGACGCCTTTAGCAGTTACCTGGAAACCCCCTATTTTTTCCATCTTTATTTTAACGCCCGGTCTTTTTTCCTGGTGCCCAAAGATGCATTTAAGAACCTATCCGAGTTACAGGCTGTAAGACAGCTTATTAGAGAAAAAATTGTCCGTTAAACAGCCTATATCCAATACCTTAACAAACAGCCAATAAACCCGTTTCTCCGTTTTATTTTAGCTAAATGAACTATCTTGCAGGCCTTCTGGCCTTATTAACTTCGATAGGCAATATAAGAACAGTATTTTTCGTATTATGAACAAACCCTGGCTCGGTTCAACCTGTATCGCAAAGGTCAAACAGGGAAAAAAATCCATTTTTGAAAATGCCTAAAGTAACCTTCAGCAACAAGAAAAAAGTATTCTACAATGCCCTTAAAGTAAACGTAGACCAATATTTTCAAATCAATAATATAAGGCCCACCGGCAACTGGAAACTCTACAGCAAGACGCTTTTGCTGATGCCCTCGGCCATTGCTCTTTACCTGCTGCTGTTATTGGTAAACATGCCCGCGGTATTAGCACTATCACTTTGCGCCATCCTGGGTTTTGTACTGGCCAGTATCGGTTTTAATGTGATGCACGATGCCTGTCATGGCAGTTATTCAAGCAAAAAATGGCTGAATGATTTAATGGGTCTTAGTTTAAATGCCCTGGGCGGTAATTCTTTTATCTGGAAATTTAAACACAATATTGTACACCATACCTATACCAATGTAGACGGTGTAGACGATGACATTGCCAAAAGCCCGCTGATGCGCCAGTGTACCACCCAGAAATGGGTGCCGGCCCACCGTTTCCAGCATATTTATGTAGTGCTGGTATATGCCATCTCTTCCATTGCCTGGGTAGCCCTGATGGATTTTAATAAATATTTTCAGCAAAAAGTATTTACAACACCCATGCAGAAAATGAGTACCAAAGAGCATATTATTTTTTGGGCCAGCAAGGTGCTGTATGGTATTTTTTATGTAGCTATCCCGGTATATTTTGTTGGCTGGGGTCCCTGGGCGCTGGGTTTTGTGTGCATGCATGTGACCATGGGGTTAACGCTGGCGCTTGTTTTTCAGCTGGCGCATGTGGTGGAGCATGTGGAGTTTGAAGCAGCCATAGGGATGGATCATAAAATAATAGAAAACGAATGGGCCATACACCAGATAAAAACAACGGCCAATTTTGCACCTAAAAACAAATTTGTCAACTGGTATGTGGGGGGGTTAAACTACCAGGTAGAACACCACCTGTTTCCCCGCATCAGCCATGTGCATTACCCTGCCATCAGCGGTATTGTGCAAAAGACCTGTGAGGATTTTGATCTTCCCTATCATAGTTTTTCAACTTTTTCCGGTTCGCTGGCCTCTCATTTCAGACTGATGAAACAACTGGGACGGAAACCGAACGGGATGGCGATGGCTTAGAGCGCGCCGCTTTCACCCTGGATACCACATACAAAGAGAACATTATACTGCCGGAATCATCCGGCATTTTTTTTATCCCGCCAAGTTGCCTGCGGGTGGATACCGGCCCGGGTTACCGTGGTTTATATTTGGTTTCTTCAAAAATCTTTTTTGCCGGCATTTGCATTATCTGCGGCAGACTAAGATGACTGTTCTTTTCTGCAAACTGTTTTACTATCCGCCAGCCAATCCATTGCCCTATATTGCCCGGTGAAGCATCGGGCATGCCCTCTGTTTTGGGTGCCTCGCCTATAAAATTCTGGATGGTGGAGGGCTCGGTGGTATAGATATCATTGTTTTGAATAATAAAGTTCCATACCAGGCCCTCGTTATTTTTACACCAGTTAAGCTGGGCCTGTGTAAACCCGGTTTTTAAACTATCCGCGGCATCGGGCAGAAATTTGTCTGCCATATACCACTGCTTTCCTTTTTCAATGATTTGATCAATCAACGATTGTCCCTGCGGTTTTTCGGGATAAATGTCCAGGGCAATATTCTGCAGGCAGTTAACCGGTATATAGGCCGGTTCAAAACGTCGGCTGATGTATTGAGGAAATTTGTCGATTGCTTCGGGGGTGTTGTACGCACTGAAATTCTTACCCAGGTACATTTGCAGTCCAATGGCCAGGGCATCTTTGG
>JBDTVE010000101.1:0-9310 GCA_040007355.1 Bacteroidota bacterium
GAAAAAGAAGGTTCTTATTCATTGCTGATTGAAAACGAACCCGTAATATTACAGGTTACAGACGTAGACATTACCAGCGAGGATATTCCTGGCTGGATGGTTGCTAACAAGGGCAGTCTTACCGTGGCGCTGGATGTAACGGTAACCCCCGAACTGGTGGAGGAAGGCAATGCACGGGAGATTGTAAACCGTATTCAGAAAATACGGAAAGACAAGGGTTACGAATTAACGGACCGGATACTGGTTCAATTAACGCAGCATAAGGAACTGGCTGCGGCTGTCAATAAGTATAATACCTATATTTGCGCCGAAATTCTGGCAGATAAATTGGAATTTGTGCCTGAAATCAGCGATGGCACTGAAATTGAAGTGAACGACATTCAGCTGAAAGTGTTTGTCACAAAAAAAGTATAACAAGTATGGCAGTTAAGAAGAAAGCAGCTAAACCGGCCAAAAAAGCCCCTGCTAAACCTGCGCCGCACAAAGCGGCGAAGCCAGCGCCGGCAAAAAAATCGGTTGCCAAACCGTCCGCACATAAGGTGGTAAAGCCAGCGCCCAAGCCGGTACACGCATCTAAAAAAGCTGTAAAGCATGTCGCCAAGACTGTGCCTGCAAAGGCACATGCGGCAAAGCCAGCATCCAAACCTGTGACAATAAAGAAATCAGTACCACCCAAAACAATACCCGCGCCGTCGGTTAAATCTGTCATAAAGCCAAAATCCGAACCTGCGCAGGCCAGAAAGCCGGAACCAAAGAAACCGGAGCCTGTTTCAGCCGCTCAGTCCAAGCCCTATGTTCCGCCAAAGCCAATGTTTAAACCGGTTACCAATACCCCTCCGCCGGTTCCTAAGAAACAGGTTGCTGCGGACAAACCGGCAAAAGTGGTGATGCCGGAAATAAAAACAAAGACAGTACGTAAATACCAACCGGATTTTACAAAATCAGTATTAGATCAGCCAACAGAACAAACATTCGGACCAACTATGAGATACAGTGATGGGGAATTATTAGAATTCAGGGATATTATTACGAGGAAATTAGAAGTAGCAAAAAAAGAATTGACTTATCTGCAGGGTTTAATTACCCGTAAAGATGAGATGGGCGGAGACAATGACGATGGTCGTTATATGACCATGGAAGATGGCGGAATGAGTATGGAGCGCGAACAACTAAGCCAGATGGCCAGCCGGCAAATTTCTTTTATCGACCACCTCGAAAAGGCCATGATGCGTATTGAAAATAAAACATACGGTATTTGCCGAGTAACCGGTAAGCTGATTGATAAAGCACGTTTGCGTGCCGTGCCACATGCAACTCTTAGCATAGAGGCCAAGCAGATGATGAACAAATAATTTTGCCCGAATAAAAAAGGAAGCCCTGTTTTAAAACACGGCTTCCTTTTTTATTCGAACCGCTTGTAATGTCTAATTTTTTTCCCGGGTAGGTATAATAAAAAGAGGCACTGTTGTGTGGCGCAAGACTTTTTCAGTCACGCTTCCCATTAATATCTTGTCAAGCCCCCTGCGGCTATGAGAGCCCAGCACAATGATATCTGCCTGCAGTTCTTTTGCGGTTTGTACAATGGTGGCGGCAACCTCCCCTTCTTTTATCAGTGTTTCAATACGCCGTCCGCCCAGGTGTTCTTTTGATTTTTCAAGAAAATCCGCCACGCCGTTTCTTAAGTCATTCAGCCGGTCGGGCAGAAGCAAATCGGAACTGCTGAAATTATTGAATCCCATAATAGGCGAGTATTCATAGGCCGAATAATAAGCGGTTTCTTCCATTACATGCAACAATATGATTTCGGCTTCCATTGATTTTGCGAGTGCATGGCCGGTCTCCGCAATTTTTTCTGCGTTGGGGTTATAATCCAGGGCAATTAATATTTTTTTCATGTTAGCAGATATAAATGAATTTGAGGGCGCGATACCTATTAACCTGGTTGTACAGAAATAATGCCAGTAAAGATACCGGTTCGCTGCTTATTTCCAGAAAGTGGCCGGGATCGGCTTTTCAAGGAGGGTTTTGTAATAAAAACAATACGATTCTGTTCTGGCAAATGCCCTTTTCGCGCCGGTAATGCCATGCCGTTAACCGTGGTATATCATCAGCTCAAAATGTTTTTTTTCGTCTTCCAGCAGGTTGATGAACTGGAAGGTGTTTTGCATGTGTACATTATCGTCTGAACTGCCGTGCGTGATTCTTAGCAGCCCTTTGTAATCCTGCACATGGGTTATCACCGGGGTATTTTTATATCCCTCGAGATTTTCCTGAGGGCTGCCCATAAAACGTTCGGTATAAGGCGAATCATACAATTGCCAGTCGGTTACGGCAACATTGGCGATGCCGTAGTAAAATATGCCGGTGCCGGAGGTCTGGGCCATACAGGTCATGTACCCGCCAAAGTTGCCGCCGGTAAGGCAGCAATTACCTGCGGCTACCCATGGCTGTTGTTTCAGCCAGCGACCGCAGGCTATAAAATCCGCTTTCATATTTGCCCAGTTGCCGGTATATTCCATTGAATCCAAAACTGCCCGTTGGGCGCCCGGTAAGGCTTACCAAAATACTGGTCATTGTTTCGAATACTGAAAATACGAATGGTTTTTTATGCGCGGGCCCGGAGGAGTGGATTTTAATGATTATGGCGCCTGCCGTTGCAGGGCCATAAATAAGCCGTAAATTTACCAATTATTGATTGGTACTATTATGGAAGAAGGAAAACGACAAAAACAGGTAGCCGGGCTTTTAAATGAATACCTCACGGATATTTTTCAACGCCTTGGACTGAATATGATACATGGAGGCATGGTATCTATTTCGTCTGTTAAAATAACACCGGATTTGCTGGAGGCCCGGGTTTACCTGAGTTTTTTTCAGGTAAAGGACCGGGAGGTGGCCATAAAAAAAATTGACAACAGCGCCTGGGAAATAAAAAAAGAACTGGTGACACGCGTAAAGCACCAGTTGCGCCGCATCCCGGAGATCAGGTATTTTACAGATGATAGCCTTGACCATGTTTTTAAGATGGAAGAATTACTCAGGAAAATAAACGAGGAGAAGAAAGGAGAGTAGTCAAAACCAGGAAAGACGGCCGGGCTTTATACCGCATCCATTTAATTATCAACAGCTATTTTTTATTTGCTAATAGCTTAAATGTGTTCAATTTGAACTTCCTGTTTGCCTGGAGATACTTCAATGCAAAAAAATCCACCAACGCCATTAATATCATTGCATGGATAAGCGTGGTTGCCATGGGTACCGGTACGGCTGCCCTTATTATCCTATTGAGTGTTTTTAATGGATTTGAAGACCTGGTAAAATCGCTGTATGCAGATTTTTACACGGATTTGCGGATACTGCCGGCCTCAGGCAAATTTTTATCTCTAAGCAAAGAGCAAAAGCAGAAAATTGCCACATGGCCCGGAGTAAGGGCGGTCTCATTGACCATGGAGCAAAAGGCCCTGCTGCAAAATGGCGACTACCGTGCCCTGGTTGTAGTAAAAGGAGTGGATGAAAATTTTCAACATGTCAATAATATAGCCGGCAAACTTATCAGGGGTAAATTCTTGTTGGGGGATGCTGATAAACCTGCCATGGTAATGGGTGCAGGGGTAGAAAATGCGGTGGGTACGGAGAGTGATCGCGCCCTGCTGCCGCTCACCGTTTACCTGCCGCGCAAAGGCATGAACAGCGCGGAATATGCAGATCCGCTGCAATCCCTGAGTGCAGATAATATTGTAGCAGCCGGTTCTTTTGCCATACAACAGGATTTTGATAATAATTATGTCATTACCAATCTCGGCTTTGTAAAACGTATGCTGGGTATGCAACCCCAAGAATACGGTTCTGTTGAGATAGCATTGGGTAACCAGAACAACGAACAAAAAATTAAAGAAGGCCTTCAGCAGTTGCTGGGCAAGTCTTACCTGGTAGAAACCAGGTATGAACAGAACCGAAGTCTCTACTCTACCATGCAGCACGAGAAATGGTTTATTTTTGTTTTGCTGGCGTTTATACTGGTAGTGGCCGCATTTACCATGATTGGAGCACTTACCATGCTGATACTGGAAAAACAAAAAGATATACAGATATTAAAGGCCATGGGCAGTACTAACAGCATGGTACAAAAAATATTTTTAAGCGAAGGCCTGCTGCTGGCTGTTATTGGAGGCGGTGGTGGCACCCTGCTGGCCTTCCTGATTGGCTGGCTGCAGGTAAAATTCAAACTGATTAAACTGGAAGGCAGTACTTTTTTAATTGATCACTATCCTGTAAAATTCCTGGCTTCGGATGTTGTGCTTGTTTTTTTTACTGTTGTTCTGATTGCACTGATTGCCTCCTGGTTTCCTTCGCGCAAAGCTGCACTGCAACCGATAGCGCTGAAAAGCTGATGGTTCTAGATACGGTTTTCAATACATCGTTTCATACACTGATTCCGCAAAAGCTGTTTTTGCCTATTGCGAGAGTTTGTTAAGGTAGGCTACCTGGCCCAGGTGGTATACATTGTGTTGTACCAGGCCATTTAGCAGATAGCGGAAATTGTATTTGCGATGGTCCACTTTTTCTTCCAGGAAATCATCATTTTTGGTTTGCAGCAGCTCAATGATTGTATGGTGTGATGCCCGTAAAGCGGACAGTCCTTTTTGCCAGTCGTGCACCGCCGGGTCTATTAAACGCCAGTCGGTGGCTTCAAATTCAGCCATATCCTTGATGGGCTGTTTTTCTATCCGTTGTTGCGTAAACTTCGACCAGTTAAGCATGTGATAGAGCAGGTCAATCAGGGAATGGCTGTTATCGGCCGGCCGGGTATATGCTTTGGCTTCTGCAACTTCGTTTAATATTTCATATGGGGCGCAGCCATACCAGGGTTGTCCCCTTCCAGCACCTCTTCCAGGCTGGTTATAACGGAGTTGATTTCAGTATTCATAAGCTAAAACTAAAAAAATACCGGAAACAATAAATGATTGTTTCCGGTATTCTCAATGTTTTCTCTCCGCCCAGGCGGGAATGATCTTATTTGCTGAGGTACATACTCCTGTCTTTGTACAACTGCCTGAAATAAGGATCGCGCAAGTCTTTTATAAAACGGATGGCTTCGCCGGTACTTTTCATTTCGGGGCCTAATTCCTTGTTCACTCCGGGGAATTTATTGAAACTGAAAACCGGTTCTTTAATGGCAAACCCCTTTAATTTCTTTTCAAATACAAAGTCTTTTAGTTTATAGTCGCCGATCATTATTTTGGTTGCTACATTCAGATAAGGGATCTGGTAAGCCTTTGCTATAAAAGGAGTGGTGCGCGATGCACGGGGATTTGCTTCAATAACAAATACATTGCTGTCTTTGATGGCAAATTGTATATTGATAAGCCCTTTTATTTTTAGCGCCCTTGCAATTTTTTCGGCATATTCTTCCATGGTATGCACAACCAGGGGCGTCAGGTTAAACTGCGGGAGTACCGCGTTGCTGTCTCCGCTGTGAATTCCGGCGGGTTCAATATGTTCCATCACACCCATCACATGAAAATCTGTGCCGTCAAAAATGCCATCTATTTCGGCTTCCTGGCAACGGTCCAGAAAATGGTCAACCAGTATTTTGTTGCCGGGTAGGTGTTTTAGCAGGCTTACTACGGCGCTTTCAACTTCATCGTCATTGATTACAATACGCATTCTTTGTCCGCCCAGCACATAACTGGGGCGTACCAGTACGGGATAGCCAACGCGGTTGGCCACTTCAACTGCTTCGTCAACAGTTTCGGCGGTTCCATAAGAAGGATAGGGGATGTCCAGTTCTTTTAGCATATCGCTGAAGCGACCGCGGTCTTCGGCAATATCCATGCTGTCGTATGAAGTGCCAATTATCCTGATTCCTTTTTTGTGCAGGCGTTCTGCCAGCTTCAGGGCTGTTTGTCCGCCCAGTTGTACAATTATGCCCTCTGGTTTTTCATGTTCAATAATTTCCCAGAGGTGTTCCCAGTACACCGGTTCAAAATAAAGTTTGTCTGCCATATCAAAATCGGTAGAGACCGTTTCGGGGTTGCAGTTCACCATAATGGATTCATAACCGCATTCCTTGATGGCCAGCAACCCGTGTACGCAGCAATAATCAAATTCAATGCCCTGTCCGATGCGATTGGGGCCGGATCCCAGCACGATGATTTTCTTTTTACCGGTCACCTTGCTTTCATTGGCGGGTGTGCCGATTTTCTCACCGGCTGTACTGGAAGAAGCTTCAAAGGTAGAATAGAAATAAGGCGTTTTTGCTTCAAATTCAGCGCTGCAGGTATCCACCATTTTAAATACGCGGGTAATGCCGGCTGCTTTTCTTTTTTCGTACACCGCATCCTCGGATCCGTCGTTCATTATTTTGGATATCTGTTCATCGCCAAAGCCATGGCGTTTGGCTTTTTCCAGCAATTCCAGGGGCAGGGTATCCAGTTTATATTTTGCAATTTCCTTTTCAATATCGCAGATCAATTTAATCTGGTTCAGGAACCAGCGGTCAATGCCATTGGTAGCCTTTGAAATAGTACTTACCGATACGCCCAGCATCAACGCGTCTTTGATGCGGAAAATGCGATCCCATTTGGGTGTTTTCAGGTATTCAATCAGTTCCTCAGCATGCATCTGGCTCTTACCATAATAGCCCAATCCTATTGCATTGTTTTCCAGGCTCTGACAGGCTTTTTGCATTGCTTCCGTAAAACTTCTGCCAATAGACATCACTTCTCCAACGCTTTTCATCTGCAGACCCAGCGTGTCATTGGCACCCTTGAATTTGTCAAAATTCCAGCGGGGCATTTTTACGATTACATAGTCCAGGGCCGGTTCAAAATAGGCCGAAGTATTTTTTGTAATTTGATTTTCCAGTTCATCCAGGTAATAGCCAATGGCCAGTTTGGCCGCAATCTTGGCAATGGGATAGCCCGTGGCTTTTGATGCCAGCGCGGAAGACCGGCTTACCCGGGGGTTGATTTCAATGGCAATGATTCCTTCTGTATCGGGGTTGAGAGCAAACTGTACATTGCAACCGCCGGCAAAATTGCCAAGGTCGCGCATCATCCGGATAGCAGTATCGCGCATCAGCTGGAATGCGGTATCGCTCAGGGTCATGGCAGGCGCTACGGTAATGGAATCACCGGTATGCACGCCCATGGGGTCAAAATTTTCAACCGTGCAGATAATAACCACGTTATCATTGGAATCCCTGAGTAATTCAAGTTCAAATTCTTTCCAGCCCAGAACCGCTTTTTCTACCAGCACTTCGTGGATGGGCGAGGCCTGCAACCCGCGGTTAAGCGCTTCGTCCAGGTCATCTTTATCATGTACAAATCCGCCGCCCGTACCACCCAGCGTAAATGAAGGGCGTATTACCAGCGGGAAGCCTATTTGCTGGGCAAATTCTTTTCCTTCCAAAAAGGAGTTGGCAGTTTTGGCATTTGCAACCGGAACGCCCATTTCAATCATCCACTGGCGGAATTTTTCACGGTCCTCCGCTTTATCAATGGCTTTAATATCTACCCCAATCAGGCGCACATTGAATTTTTGCCATACGCCCAGGTCTTCGGCCTCCTTGGCCAGGTTAAGCGCTGTTTGTCCGCCCATGGTAGGCAAAACGGCATCAATTTCATTTTCACTCAGGATTTGTTCAATGCTTTCTACAGTCAAAGGCAAAAGATAGACCTTGTCGGCCATCATCGGGTCGGTCATAATAGTAGCGGGGTTGCTGTTGATCAGGATGACCTTAATCCCCTCTTCCCTTAAACTGCGGGCGGCCTGGGTGCCGGAATAGTCAAACTCGCAGGCCTGGCCAATAATAATAGGGCCCGAACCAATAATCAGTACTGAACGTATGGAGGTATCTTTTGGCATTTTACGTGTTATTATCCTAAAAACAAATTGCGCAAAAGTAAGGGAGTGAGAGAAAATATTACGGTTATTTTTTTACAAGATTTGTACACAGGTTAGGCGATAGCTATAAATGCCTGCTCGCCAGTGAGCCCGGACGCAGGCCCGGTACTGCATGCAGGCGGATATACCCGTCGCAACGGCTGTGACCGGCAATTAAAAAACCCGCCAGCGGGCGGGGTTGTTATAAGACAGGTTAATATTAAAATTGTATTAACTGTTGTGAAAAGACGCCCACTCCACATCATCCAGCACTACCTGGCCCTTACGCAGGGCAACGCGTTTCCTTGCCAGCTGTCGCTTTTCATTGTAGCTGGTTTTCCATTTATACACCAATTTTTGTTTGGCCTCTGTTCCCTTCACCCAGCCAACAATAGTGGCCGACATCATTACGATGCTCAGAAGAAGGTTTCGGTAAAATTTTTTCATGATAGAAATTTGTCCTGTTCCTGAATATTATAATTAAGACAATTGCTATATGTCAAACGCTGTACCATAGTTGAGAAAAATGTATACCAAAAACAGGGTATTTTTTCAAAAAGACTGTTAAAGCTGCATACCCTGTTATGAAAATATTATCTTTTGTAATTGATCTGCCGGTCATGAGGCATACACCAAATATGGAACCAAGCACTATGATCCCCGAGTTGACATAGATCATGATATAGATTGCGATAGTTGGTAGGGGTACCGGCCATGGGGAACACCAACCATGGGAAACATGCAGATGCGGGGCCTTGAAAAAGGGGATATTGATTATCGTTAGCGCAACCCGGTAATCCAGCACCGGCTGGTTTGCTAAGTCGGCATTATTTTTTTTGAACGATTCTTTAACGCTAAGCGTTTAGCTTTGCGGGATACTTGCATCATTAAAAAGTTTAATATAAATGCGTTCAGGATTACTGATCCTTCTTCTTGGCTTTGCTGCAAACGGCCACACACAAGTGTTTTCGCCCACTCATTACCCCCAGGGTTATTTCAGGAGCCCGCTCGATATACCCATCAGCCTGGCGGGCAATTTTGGCGAAATGCGTCCCAATCACTACCACATGGGGTTTGATTTAAAAACAGACCACCATGAAAACATGCCGGTACACGCCGCCGCCGACGGCTATATTGCTAAAATAAAAATTGAGCCGGCGGGGTTTGGCAGGGCTATTTATATTAACCATCCAAACGGCTTTACTACGGTACACGGGCATTTGAATGCATTTGTACCCGCCCTGGACGCCTGGTTAAAACAACAACAGTACCTGCTTGAATCGTGGAAGGTTTTCCTTGATGTACCGCCCGGTTTGTTCCCGGTAAAAAAAGGTGATTTGATTGCCTACAGTGGCAATACCGGCGGCAGCCAGGGACCGCACCTGCATTTTGAAATCCGGACAACCAACGAAGATGTAAACAA
>JBDTVE010000102.1:0-56708 GCA_040007355.1 Bacteroidota bacterium
TTTTTATCAACGGCTTATTATTTTTTTAGGGGTGTTGATGAACCTGCGGTTTGTGCGCTTTATGCTAAAGCCCAATATAGGAACGGCTGAAAGACCCACTAAAGCTCAATCACAGCCTCAAAAAAAAACACAGCGGCGTTGCGGGTACGAAGCCCGGCCGGCTTTGTGGAGACCGATCCATTAAAAGCAATTATTGCGGCAGGAGGGGCCTCCTACCATCGGGGAGACAAAGATTTGGATCCAGCTGCCTGGCAACAATTAAGAAGGACCGTCTAACTTCGCATGTGCAAAAACACTAATATTAAAATGTTACATCGGTACGGTAAAAGTGGTGGTGGTGCCGTCCTTGTTCACAATTAAAAAACTCCCGTCAATACTTTCAATTCTCTTTTTCATATTATTCAGGCCATTCCCGAATTCGCGAAGCTTCTGGAAATTGATGCCGATGCCGTTATCGTGTATTTCTATTTCAAGTGAATCGGGCCGAATATTTACTTTTATCCATACATCACATGCCCTGGAGTGCTTGGCGATATTGTTGAGTGATTCTTTTACACAAAGAAAGATATTCCTTCGCTTTTCACCACTGATCTCCGTGGGCGGAATAAATTCATCGGTTTCAAAATGACAATTGATACTGGTGTTCTCCAGGAATTCAAAAGCATATGAACGGGTATAGGCTATCATGTTATCAAGCCGGTCGTTGCTACTGCTCATGGTCCAGATAATTGTATTCATCTTGCTCAGCAGCTCGTTGGCATTGTTCGATATTTTATCAATTTCCGGCAATGTATTGCCTTTCATTTTTGTTTTTACGATTTCACTCATCAGCCGGATGGCGGTAACGCCCGAACCCAGTTCATCGTGCATATCGGTAGAGATGCGATTGCGTTCTTCCTGTTTGGCTTCCACCACGGCCAGTTGTTTTTCAAATTCTTTTCTTTCATTGTCCAACCACAGTCGCTCACGTTCCCGGGTTCGCTCAATAATATCCCGGCGGTTTTTAAAGGCCAGGGCCATCAGGAAAAAGACCAGCTCAATGGTAATGCCCAACTGGAAGCAAAATAACGCATCGCGCCAGATGGAAGCCGGAATATTTAATTTATTAGGCGATTGTATCAGCAACTGCGATAACAGGGATGCCGCCAATAAAAAGGAATGTCCCACAGCCAGGTAGTTCAGCATTTTGTTATTATGAACAATGGCGTAAATGATAAATACCACGGTGGTGGCAAACCATTGGTACTTGGTAACGATTTCAATGGTATTCTGAACAACAAACCGGTCGTCAAAAAAATTGAAATAGGAGAATAAAAAGATGCTGGCAAGAATAATGATTTGTCCCAGCGAGAACAACTTATTGAGAAAGGGAAAGTTTTTGCGGGTCTCCAGGAATTTGCGGAGAAAGATAAAATAAAAGAAAAAGCCGAGGCAAAGGATTACAAAATCCAGGTAGCTTTCAAAAAAATAATTGAAATAAGCGGGTGTCTTGTAGTAGTAAGACTTTAGAAAAAAAAGAAGTCCCATAAAAAAAGCAAAACAGGCATAATACATAAACTCAAAACTGCCGTTTAGAATAAATACTGCCATTGAATAAAAGATCATCATTAGCAGGATGCCCGTAATAATATAGTAATACATTTTATTATTGGTGTCCGACAGTTTAAAATTCTTTGCAAAAACAGGCAGGTAATAATCTCGTATAATGCGGATGTCCATATTATTAATGTCCGTTTTTACAAAACCCAGCCGGACATAAAAATTATTTTTGGTATGAGCGGCCATAGTAATGGTCCGGTAGCCAATAGAATCGGGAAAATCAGGCAGTACCCGGGGAAGGGGGTCGACCTTTTTTGTTGACTCATTGTACCGGAAAAGATCTATCCGCTTGAAATAGATGCCAGGATAAAAATATACGCTGATAGCTGAATCGGCCGTATTCTCCAGGCAGAAATTGATATACCAGTCCTTTTCCACCTGGCGTGGGTTCACGGTTTTAAAAATATTCCCTGGTCTTTGAGCCTGGAAGGGCAGCGTGGCGATAGAAGCGGGCGGTTCTGCGTGCAGGTTACCGACAAAAAACCAGCAGCGCGCATCTATGGTATCCGTTAGTATGATCCGGGAAATATCAATGGGCACGGGCTGAGCGCCTGCCACGCCGGGCAGACTTGCAAGAAAAACAGTAAGAACAGGCAGATACTTCAGTAACAGGGCAACAAATTTCATTGTCTTGATAGTTTTGGTTGGCCAACCGAAGTTTAATGAAACAGAAAATTACAACTTTCTTTACTAAGACCCGCGGGCTTCTTAAGCGGATGGTTGGTTATATTCTTATCTTTGCCGCCATGGCAAATAAGGCAAAATCCAGGAAAGGCCAGGCTTCGGAAACCGGCAAATTTAAAACGGAGAAAGAACAGCCCCTGCCAATAAAAAATCTTGTAAAAGATGAGCGTACCCACAAGATTACGGGCGCTGTTCTTATCTTACTGGCATTTTTTCTTTTTGTGGCTTTTACTTCTTATTTGTTTACCTGGAAGGCGGATATGAGAATTGTCTTTAACCAGGGCCTAAGTCCTTTGTTTTCTTCCGGCAAAGACAAAGCGGCCAATCTTTTGGGCAACCTGGGGGCCGTGGTATCACATTTCTTTTTTTACAAGGCCTTTGGCGTGGCATCCTTCCTCCTGTGTACCTTCTTTTTTGTTGCCGGTGCAAACCTGCTTTTCAGCAAAAAATTGTTTTCCATTTGGCGCAACACCAGGTATGTGCTGGCAGGCCTGGTTTTCTTTAGTATGGCACTGGCGTTTATCATGAGCGGTAACGGATTTTTCTGGGGCGGTGCATTTGGCATTTATCTCAGCGATTTTTTTACTGCTGCCCTGGGAAAACTAGGAACGAGCGCCCTGCTATCCGTGGCGGCGCTTGCCTATATCATCTGGCGTTTTAATCCTGCATTTAAAGTTCCCCGGCTACCGGAGAAAAAAAACCTGGCAATTGAACCGATTGATGAAATCCAGGCAAGCGAAGATGAGGCAAGGCTGTTTGTAGAAACGTCTCCCGTCAATGGCAATACGCTGAAAAAAGGATCCGGCATGGTAATCCTGCCACCCACGGAGCCGCTGGTTCCGGTATTGGAGCTAAAGGTTACGGAGAAGCCGGCTGATGATGAGATACCCGATGCCAGCCTGTTGGAAAATCCCGCGCAGGCCATGCCGGTAAAGACTGAAAAAAAAGAAAAAAAAGCATCCAATCTTTCGCTTGAAATAAATGAACCCACCAACGACACCGCACTGGAAATAGAAAGTGAAAGGAAAAAACCGGATGAAACGGAACTGTATGAACCCACACTTGATCTGAGGGATTATAAATACCCCTCGCTCTCTTTGCTGGAAACACATGGCAGTGAAAAAATAGTTCAGGACCCGGGTGAATTGGAAACCAATAAAAATCAGATCATCAATACCCTGAAAAACTATGATATCGCCATACAGAAAATATCCGCCACGGTTGGCCCCACTGTTACCCTGTACGAAATTGTACCCGCAGCAGGGGTGCGCATTTCGCGCATCAAAAACCTGGAAGACGATATCGCGCTAAGCCTGGCGGCCCTGGGTATCCGCATTATTGCACCCATACCCGGTAAAGGAACCATTGGTATAGAAGTGCCCAATGTAAAAAAGACGGTGGTGAGCATGAAGACTCTGCTGGCCTCCGAGAAATTTCAAAACAGTACCTATAATCTTCCCATTGCCATCGGCAAAAGAATAGACAATGAAAATTTTATTGTAGACCTGGCCACCATGCCGCACCTGCTGATGGCCGGCGCCACCGGTCAGGGGAAATCGGTAGGACTAAATGCCATCCTAGTCTCGCTTCTGTATAAAAAACACCCCTCTCACCTCAAATTGGTGCTGATTGACCCCAAAAAAGTGGAGCTGAGTATTTACAGAACCATTGAAAAACATTTTTTGGCAAAGCTGCCCGGCGAAGAAGAAGCTATCATCACCGATACAAAAAAAGTGATCCACACGCTTAATGCGTTGTGTATTGAAATGGACAACCGCTACGACCTGCTCAAGGAAGCCGGTGCAAGAAATATAAAAGAATACAATGATAAATTTATACGCAGGCGGCTGAACCCCGAAAAAGGCCACCAGTACCTGCCTTTTATTGTACTGGTAATAGATGAATTTGCTGATCTGATAATGACCGCAGGTAAAGAAGTTGAAATGCCTATTGCCCGACTAGCCCAACTGGCGCGTGCTATTGGCATTCACCTTATCATTGCCACGCAACGGCCGTCAGTTAATATCATAACAGGCACCATCAAAGCCAATTTTCCCGCGCGGATAGCATTTAAAGTATCTTCAAAAATTGACTCCAGGACTATCCTGGACACCGGAGGGGCCGAACAACTGATTGGAAAAGGCGATATGCTTATTTCCTATAACGGCGAACTTACACGCCTTCAATGCGCATTCGTGGACACCCCGGAAGTGGAGGAGATTACAAATTTTATTGGCGATCAGCGTGGCTATACTCAGGCGTTCTTATTGCCAGAATATGTGGATGAAAAAGAACTGGAAGGCAAGGATTTTGATTTGAGTAACCGGGATGCTTTATTCGACGATGCAGCCCGGCTGATTGTACAAAGCCAGAGCGGTTCTACGTCCCTCCTGCAACGACGCATGAAACTGGGCTATAACCGTGCCGGTCGCCTGATGGATCAGCTGGAAGCAGCGGGAATAGTGGGCCCCAACCAGGGTAGCAAGACAAGGGATGTTCTGATCAAAACCGAGGCAGACCTGCAGCAACAACTGAGCATGCTTGGATAAACCTCCGGTTTAACATTATTAGTTTAAACACATTTTAATGCCTGCTGTCTAACCAATACCGCTAAAGCATATCTTTGCGGCCGCACCTAATTTTATAACAAACAAACAGTAATGAAAAAAAATTTAATAGTTAGTTTGCTGGTGGCACTGGTAACATATGGGTACGCGCAGACAGGTGTTAGTAATGACCCAGCTGCTAAAAAAATATTGGACGGGGTAAGCGCTAAATTCAAAACATACAAAGCCGTTCAGGCAGTTTTTACCTTACAAGTAGAAGACGGGAAAGGCAAACTGCAGGGCAACCAGAAAGGCACTGTATATATGAAAGGAAAAAAATATCGGCTCAGCCTGGAAGGAAAAGAAAGCAAAGAAATTTTTTCCGATGGCACCACGGTATGGACATATGATAAATCCACCAACGAAGTAACCATTACAAAACCGGATCCTTCCGCCCGAACCATTACACCACAAAGCCTATTGACTAATTTTTATGACAAGGATTTCCTGTATAAATTAAACGGTGAACAAAAAGAAGGCGCACGCACGATACGGGAAATTGAGATGACACCCCTCGACAAAAGCAAGACCTTTCATAAAGTATATGTCTATGTAGACAAATCCAGGCAAAACATCTATAGAACAAAAGTGCTTGATAAAAACGGGAATAAATATACTTATACTGTTACCTCGCTCAACGGCAACGCCGTCATAAACGACCAGTTATTTGTTTTCGACAAAGGCAAGTACCCCGGTGTAGAGGAAGTGGATCTTCGCTAAGGTTGGCCACACTTAAACGACTACCGGCGTAGTACAAAATCATTGTCTTTTTCCGGAATCAGCTGAGGTATTGACAGGCTCAGCCTTCCGGCTGAGATGCACCTTTATTTGTTGCCCCAACGGAAGGCTCCGGTCTCAAACCCCGCAAGATCCAGCACCCGGTCTGTTACGGTGGTCACCACCTGCTCAAGATTCGTCGGTTTACTGTAAAAGGAGGGACTGGCAGGGCATATAATCCCACCCGCCAGGGTCACCGTTTCCATATTGCGTATATGGATAAGGTTATAGGGGGTATCACGAATTACACAAACCAGTTTTCTTCTTTCTTTCAAGACAACATCCGCGGCACGGGTAACCAGGTCGTTAGAGATACCCCCGGCAATCCTGCCCAGGGTTCCCATGGAACAGGGGATGACAATCATTGTATTATATTGTCCTGAACCAGAGGCAAAAGGCGCGGAAAAGTCCTGTTGGGTATAAAACGGAAACGGGTAAGACCGGAAATCCTCGTTTTCCAGCTCCGTTTTCCATACAGAAGTTGCGTTGGGGGTCATGATCACCCCCACCTCATCCCATTGTTCCTTTATGGTCAGCAATTTATCCAGTAAAAGTTTTGCATATATTGATCCGCTGGCCCCGGTTACCGCTATTACAATTTTATTCATGCCGCTTTCGTTTAACTTTGTACAAACAAAAATACTATGCAGAGGTTAATGCTTATCGCTGTTTCGGCCTTTGTGCTAATCTTTTTTTCGGCCGACAGACCGGCGCCAAAAGCAGAAAAACTGAAATGGATGACCTTGGACGAAGCCAGGGAAGCCATGTTAAAGGAAAAAAGACCCATTCTTATTGATCTTTATACAGACTGGTGCGGCTGGTGTAAGGTAATGGATAAAAAAACATACTCCAATTCAAAAGTAATAGCCTATCTGCAACAGCATTTCTACCCCGTTAAGGTAAATGCGGAAACCCGGGAAACCCTTAACTGGAACGAGAAAGCCTACAAATACAATAGCGCCAACCGGACCAATGATTTTGCGCTTTTTTTAACATATGGCAAGTTATCGTATCCCACCACGGTCATTCTGCTCAACAGCAACAATGAGCCACAGCCTGTTCCGGGCTACCTGGAACCGAAAGAGCTGGAATTGTTTGTGCGATATTTTGGAGATGGGAAATATGGAAAACAGCCTTTTGAGGAATATCAGAAGAGTTTTAAAAGCGAATGGTAGGCTTTGGCAAAGAATTTGAAATACACCTACTGATTTTCATAGAATATTGGATTGAAACGGCCCTGATTTCTATTGGGGCCAATTTTTTTGCCCCATGCAACGATAGGCTTTTATTGATTGTCTCATAAATAGGTTTTTCATAGGATATTGGATTAATTCCGGGCTGGATCTCTATCCTGGCCCCTTTTTTTGTCCTTCGATGATGCGCTCACTTCCTCCAATAGCACAGCAAAATGTCCCCGTTAAACTGACCACCAATTGATCTCCATCAATTTAAGGTAAGTGGGTAAAAAAATATTTACTTGTGCAACTGGTTTATAATGGCAACATCTTATATTTGAATTTTCATAGGATAAGGTTTAATGGTTAATGGTATTTGATTAGTGCATCCCGCTGAAAGGCGGGATTTTTTTGGATTTGGTGGTGAGGCCCTTCAAGGGTGCGCTACAAAAAGGGCCCCCCTTGAAGGGAGCTCGTACAAGACCTTATAATGTGCCGCTGGATTATTCTGATTCTAAGGGTTAACTTACTCCGGCCATATCCGGTATTTCCGCTGCCCGGTAGCTTCCTTCATCCAATTTTTTCTTGGTTGCGGTAAATGCCCGCAGGGTGTCTTCAATATCAGTATCAGTATGGGCTGCCGTGGGAATCAGGCGGTAGATAATCTGGCCCCTGGGTATTACAGGGTACACTACTATGGAGCAGAATATGCCGTAGTTTTCTCTTAAATCAAGTACCATGGCGGTGGCTTCAGGTACATCACCCTTCATATACACAGGTGTTACCATGCTATTGGTGGAACCGATATCGAACCCATTCTCCTTTAACCCCTGTTGTAATTTTTTGGCGTTGTGCCATAATTTTTTCCGGAGTTCCGGCATGGATTTCAGCATCTCCATTCTTTTGAGCATACCCTCCACTACAATCAATGGAAGGCTTTTGGCAAAGATCTGCGAGCGGGTGTTATAACGCAGGTAATCCAATACGTCTTTGCGCCCCGCTATAAAAGCCCCAATACTGCCCATCGACTTTACAAAAGTGGAGAAATATAAATCCACGCCCTGCTGACAACCCTGGGCCTCGTCTGCACCGGCGCCGCTGGGGCCCATGCCGCCAAAACCATGGGCATCGTCTATCAGTAAACGAAATTCATATTTATCTTTCAAGGCAACGATTTCTTTCAGCTTACCCTGGTTACCACTCATGCCAAAAACGCCTTCTGTGATGACCAGTATGCCGCCGCCTGATTTTTCAACCATCCGGGTAGCACGCTCCATTTGTTTTTCAAAATCAGCTATATCATTGTGTTTGTATTTATAGCTATACCCCATGTGCAGCCGCACACCGTCTACAATACATGCATGGGCTTCTGCATCATACACAATTACATCGCGCCGGTTTACCAGCGCATCTATACAACTCATAATACCCTGGTAGCCGAAATTGAGTAGCATGGTGTCTTCGCGCCCCACAAAATCTGCAATTACCTTTTCCAGTTCTTCGTGATAACTGGTATTGCCGCTCATCATCCTTGCCCCCATGGGATTGCCCATACCCCAGCGTGCTGCCGCTTCCGCATCCACCTTGCGGATCTCCGGGTGGTTTACCAGGCCAAGATAATTGTTGAGACTCCATACTATCCGTTCCTTACCCCGGAACATCATGCGGCTGCCCAACTCGCCTTCCAGCTTTGGAAAGGTGAAATAGCCATGCGCCCTTTTCATATGCTGGCCAATAGGACCGCCATCCTTTACTAATTTTTCAAAGACATCTGCCATAGCTGTTGAATTTGGTAAAATGCTGGAATGCGCCAAAGATATACTATTCGGGCAAAATGATGGCGGCCCGGTACGGCTTATACCGCTCAATGAGGTAAAAATATATTTAATTATTCCAGTGCACGCGTGTATAACCCGGCAAGCGACTATTTACTCGTTCCATCCAACCAAAATAACGCCATCAACAGCGGTGGTTTTGTATGGGAAGACCTGGCTGTTTTTAACGATGGTATATGCTTCATTGGGTTACATTTGTAATAAATAATTTTTAATCATGCAGCAATTTTTTCTTTCCCTTCTAACGGTAAGTTTTTTCAGTAGTGTTAGTATTGCACAACCTGTTAAAAAGACCGCCGCCACCCCCACCGCCAGCCTGCAACGCCCAAAGCTGGTAGTAGGTATCGTGGTAGACCAGATGCGGTGGGATTATTTGTACCGGTATTACGATCGTTATGGTGAAGGTGGTTTTAAACGGCTTATCAACAAGGGTTTTTCCTGCGATAATACTTTGATCAATTACCTGCCCTCTTATACAGCGGTTGGACATACCACTATTTTCACCGGTTCCGTACCTGCCCTGCATGGTATCGCAGGCAACGACTGGACAGATCAACTGACTGGTAAAAAAATGTATTGCACCAGCGACAGCACCGTACAAAGCGTGGGTAATGAATCGGAAGATGGTAAGATGTCGCCACGCAATCTGCTGGTGTCAACCATAACAGATGAGTTGCGAATGGCCACCAATTTTCGGTCAAGGGTAGTAGGGGTTTCACTAAAAGACCGGGCTTCTATCCTGCCTGCTGGTCATACCGCTACGGCCGCTTACTGGTTTGATGATGCCAGCGGTCATTTTATCAGCAGCACCTATTATATGAAGGAGTTGCCCGAATGGGTAAATACCTATAACAGCAGCAATAAAGTGACACAGCTGATAGAAAAAGACTGGAATACATTATACCCGCTTAATACTTATATCAACAGCGATGCAGATAACCAGCCCTACGAAGGAAGGTTCAAGGGAGAAGCCAGTTCCGTATTCCCGCATGCTATTAACGAAATCTATAAGACGAACAAAAGCAGTTTGCGTTCCACACCCTTTGGTAATGCGCTTACGCTTGATTTTGCAAAAACCGCACTGAATGCCTATCACCTGGGCAATGGTGTTGCCACAGATTTTTTAACCATTAACTGTGCTTCCACTGATTACGTAGGTCATATGTTCGGACCCAATTCAATTGAAGTAGAAGATACCTACCTGCGGCTTGACCAAGAACTGGCATCGTTTTTCCAGCTGCTGGATGCAAAGGTGGGCAAAGGTCAATACCTGGTATTTCTTTCCGCAGACCATGGCGCTGCACAGGCCATTGGGTTTATGCAGGAACATGAGTTACCCGCCGATTTCTGGTATGCCCGGACCCTCACAGATACCCTGAACAAAATGCTGTCTGATAAGTTTGGCACACCCGGCCTGGTACGTTCCATTATGAACTACCAGGTAAACTTCAACCTGGCAAAGATCAGCAATGGCAGCCTTGATTATTCTGCGATAAAAAAAGCAACCGTTGAATACCTGGAACAACAACCCGGTATCAGTTATGCCGTGGATGTGTTAGCACTTGGAATGGCGCCGATACCGGAGCCAATCAAAACAATGATCGCCAACGGCTATAATTTTAAACGCAGCGGCGGCGTGCAGGTTGTACTCAATGCAGGCTGGTTTGAAGGGTATAGCAAAACAGGCACCACCCATGGTACCTGGAACCCCTACGATACGCATATTCCATTGCTGTTTTATGGCTGGAATATCAGACAAGGCAAAACAAACAGGGAAATACATATGACCGATATTTCGGCAACCCTGGCTGCACTGCTGCATATACAAATGCCCAGTGGCTGCATCGGGCATGTAATAGAAGAAGTGGGGAAATAAAAAGTATGACCGCCTATCGGACCATTGAACATCATTCTAATAAGAAGCAGTGAACTTTCCACTGCTTTTTTACTACTCGTTAATTATTCTGGCGCTGAAATATATACTATGTATCGGCAAGTTTAAAGGTAACAGGCAGGGCTAACCGTGTTTTACCGTTCAGCCTGGTAGATATTTCTGTCCAGCCTGGGTAAATGTAAACGGGTATCAAGTGGCATCATCATTTTACGGTACGCAGAAGTGATGCAGCGATTTATATTAAAATGACAGGCCCCTGTTTTACCGGGCCCGAGTAGCGTTATTCAGAAACTTTCCAATGGCTACCAGGGCTAGCGACATACCCGTAAACACAATGGCAATACCCACTGAATTAACCAGCACCTTGTTCAGCCCCAGTTGCATGGTATTGATAAACGGATAAGGATAGAATCCCGAAACAGCTCCCCGTATGAGGATATAAACGATATAGGTAAAGGGATAAATAAGCCAGGGCAATACGTTTTTCCATTGGAGCTGGCTTTTAGGTACAAATGCCAGCCAGTATATAAGTGCCAGCACCGGTATAACAGTATGCAGCAACTCATCAACAACCAGCTGCAGACCCTGGGGATTCCATAAAAAACGCAATATCATGTTATAGATAATGCCTACGATCACGATATAAACGGTAATGGCCGCAAGCGTTTGCTGGCTCGAAAAAAATCTGCCCCATCTTGACTGTGGGGCCATCAATAGCAGGGTGTAACACAAGGCAACCACCAGGTTGGTCTGAATGGTGAAATAACTGAAATACCGGATGATCATTTCGGGCACCGGCGTTACTTTAAGCGTGGTATTAATATAAAACTGTGCTGCCAATGCAAACCAGCCCAGAATAACCATGGTGGCCAGGTATGCCTTCACTAGTGTTGATGATTGTTGCATCGTTGTAATGGTTATTGGTTAAGGTAATAGGGTGCGTTTTCTGTCCGGTCTGACGGTATTTTTCAGTTTCAGAAGTGCCGGGTTGCTGGTTTATTGGACCGGAACGGTGCAAAGATCATTTCTTTTGCAGTCCGCTAGTTTTTTAAGCTGATTTTTTAAGGTCTGAATACTATAAAATAATTTCTTCGTCATTTGTTTGGTTATTACCCGACCGCGAGCCAAATGCTTTACATACAGATTGCCGGTATGTTCCGGAAATAATGTATTTTTTTATCATTGTTACAGTACTGTTTATCTTCTGCCGAGGTTATTACTGTAGGGTAAACTGTTTCGAGAGGCTCTTTTTGTGGAATTCGAGTGACGGCCGGGCCGTTTCTTCTTCTAATATACAAAAATTAAGCGAACTACGAGTCGATCAAAAAATTGCACCGCCGGTAAGCTGGTTGTAGCAGGTTTATCAGCACCTGAAAAATTGAGGTCGTTTAAAAATAAATTTGCGCAACCGATCGATTGCTTTAAATTTGCAACCGATTAGTTGCGAAGTAATTGTATTACTATGAGACGGGATGTATTCCAAGCAATAGCAGACCCTACCAGGAGGGATATCATCCGGGTGATAGCGGGCAAATCCCTGCCGCTGAATGCGGTGGCGGATAGTTTTGGTATCAGCCGGCAGGCGGTTTCCAGTCATATTAAAATCCTGGCCGAGTGCGGACTGGTTATTATCAGGAAAATAGGTAGGGAAAGACATGGTGAAGTAAAACTCGGTCCACTCGCTGAAGTATCGGTTTGGCTGGAGCAATACCGGAAGTTTTATGAACAAAAACTGGACTCATTTGAACAGTATCCTGCTGTATTACCATCAAAAACAAAAAAAAATGGAAAACAAAAACGCAGCAGATAATAGCCATGCCTACCGTGAACTGCTTATTACAAAAACACGGAATGCACCCCGGCCCCTTGTTTAAGAACATGGACGCGGCCGAAGCATCTACAGAATTTTTTTTGGGGGGGGCAATAAAAATAAAAGTATTTACCGGGAAATTGTAAAACCGGAATGCATGGTTGGTGATCATATATCAACCCCTGCATTTATCGCTCCTTAACCTTCAAAAACCAGGGAAACCAGACCCTGGTCAGCTTACACACGCTTTTTGAGACCGCGGAACAATTTCGGCAAGTGCTAAAAGCATTTAAAGCAGATGAGGGGCTTGTGCAAAATATTGAAAAACTGGAACAGCACTGACAACTAACAAAACTGCAATATCAGGTTGCATGTGGAGCGGCATCTTGTCATTAATGCTTAACTTCAAAACCTGTAAGCGTGCTACCCTGTACAACAAACAATCACAACGTATATGATTATAGCCATTTGTTCATTGTTGCTGATTGCCTATTTATTTGATCTCAGTTCATCTAAAACAAGAATACCCTCCGTGATATTGTTGTTGTTGCTGGGCTGGGTGGTGAGGCAAATCACCCAGCTGCTAAAGATCCAATTACCCGATTTTTCTCCAATTTTGCCCGCACTTGGAACAGTGGGTTTGATCCTCATAGTGCTGGAAGGTTCCCTGGAGCTTGAGCTAAACAAATCAAAACTGGGCCTGATATCAAAATCTTTTTTCGGCGCCTTTTTCCCCCTGCTGGTTATAGCCGCATTGCTGGCCTGGCTGTTTAACTATTTCGGACATTTTTCCATTAAAGACAGTTTGCTCAATGCCATTCCCTTTGCCGTTATCAGCAGTTCCATCGCCATCCCCAGCGTAAAAAGCCTGCCAACGGCGCCTAAAGAATTTGTTATTTATGAAAGCAGTCTTTCGGATATCGTGGGAGTCCTTTTTTTTAATTTTATGGTATTTAATGAACATGTTGACAGCCGTTCCTTTGCTCATTTTGGTCTGGAGCTGGCAGTGATGATAGCCATTTCGTTTGTAGCGAGCATTTTGCTGGCCGTGCTGCTAAGTAAGATCGAACACCATATTAAATTTGTGCCCATCACCTTACTTGTCATTTTGATTTATACAGTTGCCAAAATTTACCACCTGCCCGCGCTGCTTTTTATTTTATTGTTTGGTTTGTTTATCGGAAACCTGGACGAGATGAAGCATATTAAATGGATCAAAAGATTTAAGCCTGCCGAACTCAATAAAGAGGTCCAGAAGTTTAAAGAACTCACCGTTGAAGGGGCTTTCCTGGTGAGGGCGCTTTTTTTTCTTTTATTTGGCTACTTACTGGAAACGGGTGAAATATTAAACACCGCCACGCTCGGCTGGTCCATTGGTATAGTGGCCATCATCCTGGTGCTCCGTGTTATCCAGTTAAAACTGTCAAAGCTACCGCTCGTACCACTGGCCTTTATCGCCCCACGGGGGCTGATTACCATCCTGCTTTTTCTTTCCATTCCGGCAGCGCGTCAGATATCGCTGGTAAATAAATCCCTTATTATACAGGTAATTGTGCTTACGGCATTGGCCATGATGGTTGGCTTACTGCTAACGGGCAATAAAGAAGAAGACACATCCATACCGGCTATTGACCAACAAACTGCCTTGCCGGAAGATGAGATGGTAAGGGATGGCGGTACCATATAGCCCGGCTTAATATATCCAAAAAAAATATATGCAGTTATTCCCGGTTTCGGATTCCACGCTTTCCCCGGCGCATATTGCCGCTTTTGTAAAAGATAAATATCAACCAGGCGAGACCGTAACGGCCCGTATCATTAAAACGGGTATCAGTCATACTTATTTGATCAATGCTGATACCAATAAATATATTTTCCGGGTCTACAGCTTGTACTGGAGAACAAAAACCGAGATTGAGGCAGAAATAGCGCTGTTGCAACTTCTTAAAGAAAATTCGATACCCGTCTCCCATGCAATTCCTGATCGGCAATTTGTCTATATCCAGCAGTTGCCGGCGCCCGAAGGGAGGCGTTTTGCTGTGCTGTTCAGTTTTGCGGAGGGAAAAAAGATGCTGTAGTTACCGGCAGCGCTGCATTGCAAAATGGGCGGCAAAATGGCAAATATGCACCAGGTAATGCACCGGCTACACCTGAAACGGGTGCAATATGATACGAAACGGCTGCGGTTTGATTCGTTTGAACAGTTAGCATTGTTCCTGCCTGCCGATACGGAGGAGATGGCCTATATGAGATCGCTGCAAAAGCACGTTGCACAGCTTTTCAGTGACGCCGATGAAAATGCTATCCGTAAAGGCGCCGTTCACCTTGACTTCTGGTTCGACAATATCAGTATTGCCGCCAATGATGATATTACCCTGTTTGATTTTGATTTTTGCGGCAACGGCTGGCTGTTGCTGGATATTGCATACTATATCCTGCAACCATACAGTACTGAAAAAGATGAACAGCAATTTGCCTTTAAAAAGGAAAGCTTTTTAAAGGGATATGAAGCCATCACGCCCATTAATTGCGATGAAAAACGCCTGCTGTCGGCAGCAGGCGCCAGTCTGTATTTTTTTTACCTGGGCGTGCAGTGCAGCCGTTTCGATAACTGGTCAAATGTTTTTTTAAACGAAATCTATTTAAAACGGTTTATCAACCTCCTTATAAAAAAATGGTCCGATTTTAACCAGTTGGAAATCGCGGCCAGATAGTGTTTTGATTTACCTGTTGGCTTAGTCAGCGGGGATTACCGGAACACGCAGTTCCGAATGGCTATCCTGCTGCCGTCCTGTTTATTGGAACTGACCTATATTTGCAGGCCTATAGTTTTTCATCAAACACGTATTAATTGACACCCTTAAAGTTATTGTACCAGGCAATTATTAACCAACTCCGTATTAGGGTTACCCGCGTTCAGTTTATCATGGTAATAGCAACCATTACCGGTCTTGTATCGGGACTGGTGGCAGTTTGTCTTAAAACAATGGTACACCATGTACAACTGCTGATAACCGAACTGCCCGTATCCCGTTTCGCCTATTTGTTGTTTCCCTGTCTTGGATTGCTGCTCACTGCTTTCATCATTCATCGTTTTTTTGATGGTCACATAGAACGGGGCATTGCCATGGTATTGAAATCTATTGCGCGAAGGTCTTCTTTTATCCCGCTCAAACATGTATACCTGCACGTTATTACCAGTTCGGTTACGGTTGGCCTGGGTGGTTCAGCCGGCCTGGAATCACCCATTGTGTCTACCGGTTCGGCCATTGGCTCTAACCTGGCACGTATAACGGATCTGAATTATCGTGAACGCACCCTGCTGATTGCCTGTGGTGCGGCGGCCAGCATCTCTGCCGTTTTTAATGCACCCATTGCAGGCGTCATTTTCGCCATTGAAGTATTACTCACGGAAACGGTTGTTAGTTATTTTATTCCCCTGATGATTTCGTCTGTTATGGGTGCGCTGTGTTCAAAGATAATCCTGGGAGAGGCATCTTTGTTTAACTTTGTACTAAAGCAGAATTTTGATTATAAAAATGTACCCTTTTATATTCTAATTGGGCTGTTGGCAGGCTTTATTTCATTGTATTATGCCAGGGTATTCAGGGCAATTGAAGGCAGGTTGCATAAAAGTAAGCGAAGTCGTTATTCAAAAGCTGCCATCGGAGGCTTGTTGTTACTGGTTATCTGTTTTTTGTTTCCGCCCTTATTTGGCGAAGGGTACAATAGCGTTAAACTGGTTGCCAATGCCACACCGGGAGAAATAAGCGATAATACTACCCTGTTTTCACGTCTTGGCCATCACTGGGGGCTTATTGCCTTTACCGCGCTGGTGGTATTGTTTAAACCGATAGCCGCTGCCATTAAATTGGTGCGGGCGGCAATGGTGGCAATTTTGCACCTTCTGTGTTCACCGGCGCTTACCTGGGTTTTTTTTTCCAAATTATTGAATAGCCTGCCCTGGTTAAAAATACCCGAAGGTAATTTTAGCCTGGTGGGTATGGCGGGAGTGCTTAGTGGTGTTATGTATTGCCCACTTACGGCTATCTTTTTAATTGCTGAAATAACCAACGGCTATGAATTGTTTATACCGCTCATGATTGTTTCCTCCATTTCTTTTTTTATTGTAAAAACCAGTGAGCCCTTTTCCATGGAGACAAAAAGCCTGGCTTCACTGGGACATATGTTCACTCACAAAAAAGAGAAAAATATTCTGACCCGTATCAACCTGGCGGAGATGCTGGAAAATATCTATGAAAGCATCAGCGTGGAAAGCGACTTGAGCGGCCTGGTAGAAATGATAAAACGAAGCGAGAAAAATATTTTTGCCGTTCACGATGGCAAAAACCGGTTTGCAGGAATCATTGAATTGAATGATGTCAAGCAAAAACTTTTTGAGCCTGCCCTGTTTAAATCAACAACCATTCTGTCGCTTATGAAAAAGCCGCCCGCGGTCTTGTATGAAGACCAAGACATGCACACTGTAATGGAACAATTTGATATTACTCATAGCTGGTACCTGCCGGTGCTGGATCGGGATAATAAATTCTCCGGTTTTATTTCCAAAACCAAAGTGTTCAATAAATACAGGGAAGCCTTGTCACAGCAAAGCGGTTTTTATGAAGAAATCTAAAGAATCTGTGGGGAATATCCGAGTTTGGCTGTTTCACCTATAAAAGCGCGCAAGACAAGGGCGCCCTGGGTTGCACCATCGCCGACTGGAAAAAGATATCCGGGAATTAAAAGCATATTATACCAGGGATGAGCAGGTGCTGGCAGCCTGCCTTAACCAATTGGTGGAAATCTTCGACAGCGAAGGACTGCCGGGCATATTTAGGTTTAGTCATGGCTTCCTATGGAATTGTAAAAGTGGTGCCGCCGGGTACCAAAGGCTGCCACCTGTATTGCCCTGGCTTCCCAAACAGGCTTTTTTTGAACTGGCCATAACTATGAAAATCTTTAACGGCATCGTATAACCGGAACCCTATCAATCAACGGCTAAATTGTATTCCTTTATTATTCTCAGTATTTCCGCCACACCCCAGGCCTGTGCTATACAACCACGCGGATGGTGCGGCGCCTCCGCATCAAATATTTCTGATACACTGCCCAGGCAGGCTTCGCTGAGATGATAGTGGAAATGCCGGATAACCTGTTGCGCTTCCGTTCTGCCATCCGTGACCAACGTTTTTATAATAGCATCTACCCAGGCACCCAGTAGCCAGCTCCATACCGTGCCCTGATGATAGGCGGAATCCCGGTGCAGGCGGTCGCCGCCATATACCGCTTTATAACGCGGGTCTTTGTTCGACAAAGTTCTTAACCCCACCGGCGTATAAAGCTGTTGCCGCACAGCGTCTGTCACTGCAATGGCTTTTTCGCCTTCAATCAGTGCAAACGGCAGACTGATGGCAAAAAGCTGGTTGGGTCTTAATGTCGTGTCGGGATGTCCGTATTCGTCTATGGCATCGCATAAATAATTGCCTGCTGCATACCAGAAAAGATGACCAAAATTTTCTTTCAACCTTGCGGCATCCCCAGCCACTGCCGCTGCATCGCTGATCTGGTTGTTTAGTTCCAGTAAATGCGCAAAAATGCTAAGCGCATTATACCAGAGGGCCTGAATTTCCACGGGTTTTCCCATCCGCGGGGTTACCACCCAGTCGTATATTTTTGCATCCATCCAGGTGAGTTGCTGTCCTTTTTCGCCCGCATATAAAAGTCCATCGGCAGCCACCCCGATATGATAACGGGTACCCTTGTAATGCCATGCGATAATATCTTTTAAAACCGGCAACAGGGTATCCAGTACAAAGGCCATATCGCTGCTGGCCTGCAAATATTTGTATACCGCAATAAAATACCACAGGGTGCCGTCGGCAGTATTGTATTCCGGTCCCTGACCATCATCCCTGAATCTGTTGGGCAACATACCCATACTTACGCTTCCGGCAAAAGCCGACAGGATTTTTTTTGCGTCTTCGTACCGGCCGGTAGATAAGGTAAGACCGGGCAGGCTGATCATGGTATCACGGCCCCAATCCGTGAACCAATGATAACCGGCTATCACCGTGGCGCCTACGCTTTCCGATTCTCCGGCAGCATTGGGCGGAATGGATCTTTTTACAATAAACTGGTCGGCTGCAAGCGTAAGCACCTGTTCCGTTGAACCCCTGAACGTTTTATCCAGTAAGAGATTTCTTTTTCTTTTTTCTTCCACTGCCAGCAATGCGTGGGCATCCCGGCCGGTAGGGTCGTTTGTAGATAATACAATACCAACCGAGGCGCCCTGTTCCAATACAAGGCTGAAATTTCCGGGTGTAAAAAGGTCTTCTTCAAAATCAAGTCCGCGGTATTGTTCTACCCGGTAATTAAAATGATAAAACCAGTCGGGTGCCGCCTGGTAGCAGGCCCCGGGTATTTGTATGAACACAGTGGGTGCGGCCTCATAGGCAGTTGTTTTAAAAACAGCGTTTTCAAAAACGGCCTGCCGGTTAACCGCAGGGTTGGCATGCACCAGTTGGTGATAGTTTCTGACGGCAAGCAGGGGCCGCCATTCAAGTGTGAAAGAGGCAGGGGCTTTTATGATATCATATATAAGGATCACGGTATTTTCGCCGGGTATCATGCCAATGGTTTTCCGGAACGTTATACCACCGGCTTTGTATTCAAACACGGGAAAAAGTCCCCGGCTAAAACCGGTCATATAAGTATAGCCTTTGGGATACACCGTCGTTCCGTAATCATTGGTGCCCAGTTCAAACCTGTTCTGGCCGCAGACAAGGGTCTCATCCATTTTAGACACCAGCACCATCCGCTCTGTCGGTGGATCGGTGGCGGCAACAAGCAGTCCATGGTAACGCCGGGTATTACAGCCAATTATGGTGGAACTGGCCCAGCCACCAAGGCCATTTGTTTCAATCCATTCGCATGATAATGCAGATGGAAGATTGTGCAGGGTTGTGGTGTCCTTATTTATCATATACGCTATAACGGGAATGAATGTACGGCACCGAACACTTTCCGCTAATGCCGAATTAATTTTTTATTCGACCGCCCGGTACATATAACCCGGCATACTTTTCGATCTGCGGTTTCCCTGAACCGCCAGTTCCCGGTTCCAGGGTTTCTTTTGGCGTACGTTGCCAGGAATTAACAACTGGAACGATGAAAGCTTATTCCATTTTTTTGCTGGGTTCGCGTGGTTGCTGCGGTTGAGGCGCCAATGCCGACTTTTCTTTTCTTCTAGGCTGTAATAATTTTGCAATTAAACCCGTCCAGCCTGTTTGGTGCGAGGCGCCCAGGCCGCGGCCATTGTCTCCATGAAAATATTCGTGGAATTGCAGGTAATTGTTAAAGTTGGGGTCAGTCTGCAATTTATTATTATTGCCCATGCAGGGCCTCCTTCCCTCCTGGTTCCGCAGGAACAGCGATGACAATCGTTTGCTGATTTCATTGGCCGCATCTTTTAATGTCATAAACACACCACTCCCCGTAGGACATTCTACTTTAAAATCATCGCCATAATAATAATGAAAGCGTTGCAGGCTTTCAACCAGTAAATAATTAACCGGCATCCATACGGGACCACGCCAGTTGCTGTTGCCGCCAAACATACCCGTGGTAGACTCGCCCGGCTCGTATTGCACGCTTAAACAGGTTCCGTTCAGCCAGAACTCATAGGGGTGTTTTTCGTGGTATTTTGAAACAGCGCGGATACCGTGATCGCTGAAGAATTCACTTTCATCCAGCATGCGTTGCAGTATTTTTTTCATGCGGTGGCCGCGCAACAGGCTCAGCAAGTGTTTTTCATTTTTGTTTTTTTCCTGCCAGCGCGATACCAGGTTGGCCAGGTCGGGTCGGTTTTTAAGAAACCAGTCCAGTCTTTTGGCAAATTCCGGAACGGCTTCCAGTATTTCATGATCCAGTATTTCCACTGCAAACAATGGAATCAGGCCCACCATGCTGCGCACTTTCAATTTTACAGTCTCTTTGTTGGGCCGTTTCAACACATCATAAAAAAACTGGTCTTCTTCGTCCCACAAACCCGAGGGTCCGTCGCCGATATTGGCCATGGCGCCGGCGATGTACAGGAAATGTTCAAAAAATTTGGTGGCCATGTCCTGGTAGACCGGATTAGAACGGGATAGCTCAAGTGCAATTCGCATCAGGTTCAGCGAATACATGGCCATCCAGCTGGTGCCGTCCGACTGTTCTATTTCCCCCACGGAAGGCAGTATGGCGCTCCGATCAAAAACACCGATATTGTCAAGACCCAGGAACCCTGCCTGGAAGATATTATTCCCTTCCGCATCTTTGCGGTTCACCCACCAGGTAAAGTTCATAATCAGTTTATGAAACACGGACTCCAGGAAAGCGATATCGCCCTTGCCATCATTGTTTCTTTTGTCAATGCTGTATACCCGCCAGGTAGCCCAGGCGTGTACCGGCGGGTTTGCATCTCCAAACGCCCATTCATAGGCCGGCAGTTGCCCGTTGGGGTGCATAAACCATTCTTTGGTAAGCAATTCCAGTTGGCCCTTGGCAAACCCTGCATCTATCATGGAAAAAGTGATACAGTGAAAGGCCAGATCCCAGGAGGCAAACCAGGGATATTCCCATTTATCGGGCATAGACATAATATCGCAGTTGTTCAGGTGTGTCCACTCATGATTGCGCCCGGTTTTTCGCTGTTCCGGCGGCGTGGGCATACAGGGGTCGCCTTTTAGCCATTGGTCCACATCGTAATAAAAGAATTGTTTGTTCCAGAGCATACCCGCAAAAGCCTGGCGCTGCACAAGCCGCTCATCCTCGCTGCTGATCTTTTTTTGAAGGTCTGCGTAAAATTCATCTGCATCTTTTATACGGTTGTTGAATATCGCATCAAATTCCTGAAAGGGATGCAGGAGATTGTTGTTCTCCAGCCGCATGCGTATCGAAATACTTTCACCGGCCTTAATGGTAAGATCGTAATCGGCACAGGCCTTGGTACCCTGCTGGTCACTGTTAACTGCTTTGGAGTTGCCCTCCACCAGCATTTCATGTATGCCGTCTTTGCAGAAATGTCCGGTGTTTGGCGCGCCATACAGGCGTTGGTTATTGGTCTCATTATCGCAAAACAACAGGACCGTCTTTTTTTCAATGTGCAGGGTAAATGTTCCTTTGTCGCGGTGGTTGATAATAATATCGCCGTTATTAGAAGAATTCATCTGCGGCTTATAATTATCGTATCCCCAGGCCCATGTATTCCTGAACCAGATGGTGGGCAGCAGGTGCAGGGAGGCGTCTTCACTGGCATGGTTGTGCACCGTTATTTTGATAAGTATATCATCAGCACCGGCTTTTGCATACTCGGTAAAAACATCAAAGTATTTGTCTTCGTTGAAAATGCCGGTATCTATGAGTTCAAACTCGGGTTCCTTGTTATTGCGCTTACGGTTCTCCGTTACCAACCATTCATAGGGATAGGCTGTTTGGGGATACTTATACAGCGTCTTCATATAGGAATGGGTGGGCGTTGCATCCAGATAATAATACAGTTCCTTTACGTCTTCTCCATGGTTACCCTCGTGGTTGGTTAACCCAAAATATCTTTCTTTCAGAATGGGGTCTTTTTTGTTCCAGCAGGCAAGGGCAAAACAAAGCAATTGCTGTCCGTCGCAAATGCCTGCAATTCCTTCTTCTCCCCAACGATAGGCTTTGCTACGCGCCATATCGTGAGAGATGTATTCCCAGGCAGACCCATCGGGGCTGTAATCTTCGCGCACCGTTCCCCATTGACGGTCGGTTATATAGGGTCCCCATTTTTTCCAATCCTCGTTCTGTAGTCGCTGTTGCTCGTTGTTCATTTGCTTATTATTTAGACCCGGCCGGGAGATTGTACGCGGGTTAACGGGTTTTTAAATTATGACCACCTGCAACCGGCCGGAAAGACAAAGAATAGAAATAAAATAAAGGAAAAGATTTTGTTGAGACCGTTTGCCGTTCTTACCCATTGTCTGTAAAACCCGGGTATAAGGTCATTCCACCGTCTACAAACAGGGTGGTACCGTTTATATAATCCGCATCATCACTGGCAAGAAACACCGCAGCACTGCCAATATCCTCCACCTTGCCAATACGTTTCTCGGGAATCAACTTTAAGAGATCCTGCAAATGTGCGGCCGTGTCCCATGCATCATGGTTGATGGGCGTGGCAATAGCGCCGGGCGCAATGGAATTGATGCGGATTTTTTTTGCCGCAAATTCCTGCGCAATGGTTTTCATCATCATCTTTATACCGCCTTTGCTGGCGGCATAATTGGCGTGACCCGCCCAGGGAATTATTTCATGAACACTGCTCATACAGATTATTTTCCCGGTGGAGCGGCTTCGGTTCTCATCGGGCCCTCTTCGTAAGAATTCTTTGATGGCTTCCCGGGCACAAAGAAACTGGCCGGTAAGGTTTACGCCCAGTACAAAATTCCATTGCTCAAGAGTCATTTCCGTAAACGGGGCATCGCGCTGAAGACCCGCATTGTTAACCAGAATATCAACGGTACCAAAACTGGCAATGGTATCAGCAAACATTTTTTTTACCTGGTCTTCCTTACTTACATCGCAGGCACAGGTAATACCCCGGCCACCCGCATCCGTTATTTCTTTCAATACCTGTTCAGCCGCATCCCGGCCCGGCGCCAGCGGATAGTTAACTACCACCGTGGCACCTGCAGCCGCCATGGCCTTTGACACGCCCGCGCCGATGCCGCTGCCTGCACCGGTAATGATAGCCACCTGGCCTTTTAATTTTTTTTCCATGCGTTGGTTTTAATATAAAGAGTTGTTTGACAGGTGGGGGTTTTCTTCTTTGAACCTCGACAAGCCTTTTTCAATAAGTTTTATTTCAAAATCAGTTATGATATTCACATAGTTCTTATGAGCCGCCTCCGCAGAACCAAAAGGATTGAGATACTGCCCGGCCTCACTGGCTTCCATGCCCGCTTCGGCCATATAATAAAAATAATCCGCACTCTGCAACTGCCGCCACTCGTTGATCTCCGCTTCATTGCCATTCTCATGCACCATCATCTCCAGGCTGTATATTTTTTTCAGCATATTGTGCTGCCGGGTACTCTCGCACCATAGACAGGATGCTATTTCCCTGTCTTTCCAGGAGATGGTTTCCCTAATATCGTAGAGGTCTTCTGGCGGGATAGCTGCCAGCACTTCAGTAGGCATGCTAAAAGACCAGTCTTTGTGTTGCAGGATGGCCGCCGGCAGGTTTTCCAGAAATTCAAATATACCGGTACCGGGTTTTTTATGGATGCCAAAGGTCTCGTAGTCGAGCAGCAGGTTAATATTACGGGCATCCTTAAATGCATGTATCCAACCCGCATATTTTTCTGCTGTCAGCGGGTGCTGGTTCCAATGCGGACTACCAAAACGGAAGGCGATATCGTCGCTTAGGGCCACATGGCGGAGCAGGATGCCCAGTCCTTCGGCGGCAAGACTGCTATATACCAGGTTGGGGCTCCTGTCTTCCAGTATCCTGTTCAGCCCCTCGCAGATGATGCCTTTGTAACCCATCGATTTAATAAATTCTGCGAGTTCGTTATCATAAAGGAGTTCAGTATTACGGAAAACGGACGGGGTACTGCCAAATAATTCTTTTATCAGCGCCCCATGTTTTTCTACCTGGTACTGAAATTCTTTTTTTGAATGCAGCCAGCTTAATGAATTGTAATAGGTTTCCGCCAGGAATTCTACACACCCGGTCTTTGCCAATTGCTGAAAAGACGCAATTACCTCAGGACGGTATTGCCCCAGCAACTCCAGGGCGTTACCGCTGATAGAAAAGGCCAGTTTAAATTTTCCCTGGTGTTTTTCTATCAGCGAAGCCATTATTTTGTTGGCGGGGAGATAACATTCATCTGCCAGGATGTTCACCGCGCGCTCATCGGCGCTGTTGTTAAAATAGTCTGCGCCATATCCTATAGCGTCAGGTGCATAATTATTTAAAGACTGCGGTAAATGCACTTTGCAATATAGGCTCACTGATGGCATGATATTCAATTTATCCAATCACGGTGTGAAGACAGGTTAAAGGGATGTTATTCAGTGGGTATTAGACAAAAAATTAAATTGTCCGCGTTGTGCGCACGCGTATCTGCCCGGACCCGGGGTACGAAATTATATTTGTAACAGAAATAGCCGCACTAAGTTCAACCGGTTTCTTTAAATTTTTTCCGTTACCGTTAACCCATCGAAGGCGGCAGCGGACACGGCCCTGTTAGCTGAATGGTAAGAAGACCAATATCTTTCTTTAATCATCACTTTAGGAAACACCGCAGTAAGCAGCTCCGTTTCCACGGCCACCTGTCGATATAACAAGTTATAAACCACTGGTGCCTAAAAGATTGAATATAAACCACTGTACAAAAACGGCCCTGCCGTTTAACCGCGCTTACAATACCCATTTTCCCTTAATTTTACCCACTCAATAAAATAAAAATGCCCGAAGATAAAAACAGACAGTTCCTTGATTTTGAGAAACCCATCAAAGACCTTTTTGACGAGATAGAGAAATTGCAACAATCGGCAGAAAAAACAAAAATTGACTCAACGGATCTCATTAAAAAATACAAGGACCAGATAATTGAAAAAAGAAGGGAGATAACCCTTCGTCTTAACAGCTGGCAACGCGTACAGCTGAGCCGTCACCCGGACAGGCCCTATACCATGAAGTATATTGATAAGATGACTACCAATTTTGTTGAATTGCACGGAGACCGCAATGTAAGAGACGATAAGGCCATGGTAGGCGGTTTTGCGCAACTGGGCGATGAAACGGTGATGATTGTGGGCCAGCAAAAAGGCATCAATACCAAGATGCGGCAACAGCGCAATTTCGGAATGGCCAACCCTGAGGGTTATCGCAAGGCCCTGCGTTTAATGCGACTGGCTGAAAAATTTAATAAACCGGTTATTACCCTCATAGACACACCGGGCGCCTATCCCGGCATGGAAGCGGAAGAACGGGGCCAGGGAGAGGCCATTGCAAGGAATATCTATGAAATGATGCGCTTAAAGGTGCCTGTTATATGCACAGTTATAGGGGAAGGCGCTTCAGGCGGTGCGCTGGGTATTGGAGTGGGAGACAGGGTGTTTATGATGGAAAATGCCTGGTACACCGTGATTTCGCCCGAAAATTGCAGTTCCATTTTGTGGCGAAGCTGGGAAATGAAAGAAAAGGCGGCAGAAGAACTGCGTCTTACCTCGGACCATATGTATAAATTCGGACTGGTAGATGGGGTGGTGCCGGAACCATTGGGTGGCGCCCATTGGAACTATAATGAAGCGGCACAAAACCTCAAAACTGTACTGATAGACGCCATCCGTGAGCTTAAGCAGGTGGATCCTGCGCAGCGTGTGCGGGATCGGATAAAGAAATTCGGGAAGATGGGTTTTTGGGAAGAATCTGCGGCCTGATTTTTTTGACCGGCAGGGGTAACAGGGCCGTGCATCGTTGTGTCACTCCCTTATGCAACATATCTTTATTGGGCCCGCTTGCCAGACATAGACAACTCCCGGTGCCAAATTATGGCAAATCCCCAATACAGATGGCAGCCCGCAGCTTTTTTCATTCCAACCGCTGCCCGGCGATGGCCGTTTTAAAAGATTATAGTAAACTTGCAGAATTAAACAAACGAAAACAATAAATAAACCATTAAATGTCACTCAGCAATCGTCTTCGTGGAACCGGTGTTGCCTTGGTTACCCCTTTTACTGCCAATTCTGAAATTGATTATGATGCTCTGGGCAAGGTTATCGACTATGTTATTCAAGATAGCATAGAGTATGTAGTCACCCTTGGCACAACCGGGGAAACCCCCACCCTGAGCAAGGAGGAGAAGACGGCAATCGTAAACTATACTTATGATAAAGTGAACGGCCGGGTGCCTGTAGTGGTAGGTGTGGGTGGCAATAACACGCAGGAAGTAATAGAAGACCTGGAAAAACTTCCGTTGGAAAAAGCCATTGCCGTTTTAAGCGCCAGCCCTTATTATAACAAGCCATCACAGGAAGGGTTGTTCCAGCATTACAAGGCCATTGCAGCTGCAACAGTTAAGCCCATCCTGCTGTACAATGTGCCGGGCAGAACCGGTCGCAATATTGATGCAGATACCGTACTGCGCCTGGCCCACGAGGTGGATAATATTGCCGGAATCAAGGAAGCCTGCGGAGACATGGCGCAGTGTATTAAAATACTGCGCGATAAACCCGAAGATTTTTTCGTGGTGAGTGGTGATGATGCACTAGCATTGCCCCAAATAGCCTGTGGCATGGAAGGCGTCATCAGCGTTGCAGCAAACGGGTTTCCTAAAATATTTTCCGAAATGGTGCGACTGGCACTGAAATCAGATTTTAAAAATGCCAAGGCACTGAACGATAAACTGGTTGACGCCTATGAGATAATGTTTGCGGAAAACAATCCCGCAGGTCTAAAAGCATTTCTAACCGAACTGGGCTTGATTGAAAATTTTGTCCGCCTGCCGGTAACACCGCTCAGCAGCGGCTGGCATGCAAAAGCAAAAGCCTACCTGGCTAAGACACAGCGTTAAAGTTTATTGATGAATTGTGCAAATGGCAACGACCGGCAAATCAATAAACGCTCACTGCTTGAAAGGTATCCTTGTTATCTTTACCTGTATGGCCATAATGAATCTACAGGCGCAATACACCGTAAAACTTGTGATAACCGCATTGCCGGAAAAGCCTGCAACAGACACCATTTATATTGCCGGTAATTTCAATAGCTGGAACCCGCAGGACGAAACCTTTCTCTTGCAGAAGGATAAAAACGGGCATTTCTTCCTGGAGATTAAAGATGTGGCGCCCGATTCTTATGAATTCAAATTTACACGCGGCAGCTGGAACAAGAGTGAAACCGATAAAAAAGGAGCTGACCTGCATAACCGGACCGTTACCATTCGTTCAGACACCACACTTCATTGCAATATAGCAGGATGGAAAGACGGACTAGCGCAGGAAAAACAGGCTTCATCCGCTTCTGCACAGGTTTCAATAATAGATACAGCTTTTGCCCTGCCGCAGTTGGGCAGAACAAGACGTATCTGGATATACCTGCCAAAAGGATATAACCCGGTTGCCGCTAAAAAGTATCCGGTATTGTATATGCACGACGGACAAAACCTTTTCGATGAGGCTACTTCGTTTTCGGGAGAATGGGGCATCGACGAGACAATGGATTCCACCAGTAACGCCTGCATCGTGGTGGGCATAGACCATGGTGGCCCCCGGCGTATGAATGAATACAATCCCAACGATACCAAACAATTTGGAAAAGGAGAGGGCAGGGCTTACCTGGCTTTTATAGTTGATAACCTGAAACCGTTTATCGATAAGAATTATCGTACCCTGCCCGATAAACTGCATACCTGTATGGCCGGTAGCTCCATGGGGGGACTGATTTCTTTTTATGCGGGTCTGTACTATCCCCGCATATTTGGGGCGCTGGGCGTATTCTCGCCTTCCTTCTGGATTGCGCCGGAAATTAGTAACCAGCTAAAACAGTTGGCCCGGAAATCCACCCATGGTTCGCAATGCTACTATTTCTATGCAGGCGGTGACGAGGGCGCTGCCCTGGCGCCGGAGATGGAGTCGGTTGCCGGCGAACTCAAACACGCTGCCGACCCGCGGATACTAACAATTGTAAACCCCGGTGGCAAACACAACGAGCCTGCCTGGAGCGCAGTCTTCCCCGCGTTCTATAAATGGGTCTTTAGTGAGTAGTTGATATTGAGTAGTCAGTAAGCAATTGTCAATAGTCGGTAAATTCGGACTTAGTCTTTTAAACTTTATAGGTAACACCTTCCAGCGCCAGTTCAGTCTGGGGAAAGATGGTTCTGGCTTCCGTTTCAAACTCATGCAATACTTCGTATTTGCTGCTGAAATGGCCAATGAGCAACCGGCCCACACCGGCTTTTAGTGCAATGGTTGCAGCCTGCTCCGTGGTACAATGAAAGCGTTTCGAGGCACGGTCGGCCAGGTCCTTCAGATAGGTGGTTTCGTGGTACAAGAGGTTAGCGCCCTGTACTTTTTCAATAATGCGCTCATCGTACATGGTATCTGCACTGTAGGCATAGCTGAGCGGGGCAGGCGCCGCTTGAGTAACTAGCTCATTTTTTACCACTAACCCCGTTGGCGCGGTATAATCTTCACCCGATTTTAAGCGGTCATAAAACACCGCCGGCACCCCCATTTCAGCGGCTTTTTGCGGGTTAACACGGCGTGGTGCACGCACCTGTTCAAACCGGAAACCCCAGCACGGAATGCGGTGGCTTACTTTAAAACATTGCACGTTGAATTTATCCGCCGCGACCATTAATCCCTCTGTTAAAGCATGAAAATGAAGTTTGAAAGGCAGGGCTGTATCAGCAACTTTCAGTTGCATATCTATCAGTTCTTTCAGGGGGGCGGGCGCATAGAGGTGCATATCGTGCTCGCGCCCCAGCAAACCCATGCTGGTGATAAGGCCAATCAGCCCAAAATAATGGTCGCCATGCAGGTGGGAAATAAAAATATGGTTGATACGGCTGCGGCGTATTCGGTATTTGGCCATCTGCATCTGGGTACCCTCGCCGCAATCCACCAGGAATAAATGGTCGTCCAGCGTCACCACCTGGGCCGTGGGATGACGGTCGAAAGCCGGTAAGGCAGAGTTATTTCCAAGTATGGTGACAGCCAGCATAATGTATTTGAGATAGAATCAACAGGCAACAAAAATAATAAAGCGGCCTAAATAACGGTGTTCCCCTACCGATATTTTTAGAGCGAGACAAATTTTTAAGATGGTTGCTGCTTTATAAGCTAAAATAGCTGCCAGGGCGCTGCACTTACGATATTATTAAAATATCTAATGGCTCTGTAAAAACCGAATCCCCGGGGATAGTGTTTGCGAAGAAGACATTCGGGGAGAACAGCAGTCAATGATATGGGGCTGGTTGAGCAATGATTTCCCCACAAATAGCTGCCGCGGCGCTTTAGCCTTTAAGACTAAACTGGGGATCGTCGCTATCCATTAATTCTCGTTCAATTTCCTCCATTTGAATGATATCCCAGGCCTCACTTTCTGTGGGCGTATGATTCAATAGCTCCAGAAGTCCAGTCCTGTCTAAAGATTGTTCCAACCCAGGTTGCAAACCACATACAACAAATGATGCATTATGTTCATAAAAAACCTGTTGTATTTTTACAAGGGATTCAGCAGCAGCGTCGTCCATGGTTTGGATGTCTTTACAATTCAGGATTACATTTTTGACATTGTTTTTGAGGTATGGCTGCAGTGATTCTTCCAGTTCCGCTGTCATATTAGCAGCAATTGACGGTTCGCCGATGGTAATGACATGGAATTTTTCTTTGGTATCTGTTTTGACGTTCATAATACTTACAAAATAGTTCTTACAATTTAAAGCTTGTTAAAAACGTTTACAAACGGGAACTTTTACGCTTAATAACCGTATTGGTGAATAAGTAGTATACGCCGCAAGCGGCACATGAGTCAAAAATATTCGTTATTATTGTATCACCCATAAATCCTGGAGAACATGGACAATAATTTTTCAGCACAAGTAAAGGAAATTATCTCGTACAGCAGGGAAGAAGCATTACGTCTTGGCAATGACTTTATAGGCACAGAACATCTGTTGCTGGGGTTAATCCGTGAGGGAGATAATACAGCTATCCGCATTCTTAAAAGCTTTAACGTGGATTTGTATGAGTTGCGGAAAGAGATAGAACTGGCGGTAAAAGACAAGACAGGGAAAAACATCGCAAATATTAACAGCCTGCCACTTACAAAACAGGCAGAGAAAGTTATACGCGTTACGGTACTGGAGGCAAAGGCACTCAAAAGTACAACGGTGGAAACAGAACACCTGATGCTTTCCATCCTCAAGAACAAAGAAAACATTGCTACACAAATTTTAAATCAGTTTGAAGTGGACTACGATTTATTCAGGAATGAGCTGGGCATCGCCAAAGGCAGTGACACACGCAGTGAATATTCAGAAGAAGGGGACGATGAATTTGATGAAGAAAAAAAATATGCGCAGCAGAAATCAAAGGCCGCAGGCGCTGCCAAAAGCAAAACACCGGTGCTGGATAATTTTGGCCGCGATATTACCCGGCTGGCAGAAAACGGCTCACTTGATCCCATTGTGGGCAGAGAAGAGGAAATTGAACGGGTATCTCAAATTCTTTCCAGGCGTAAAAAGAACAACCCCATCCTGATTGGAGAACCCGGCGTGGGTAAAACAGCCATCGTGGAGGGCCTTGCGCTCCGTATCGTTCAAAGAAAAGTATCACGGGTTTTGTTTGATAAAAGAGTGGTTAGTCTTGATCTGGCGGCCCTGGTAGCAGGCACCAAATACCGCGGACAGTTTGAAGAAAGGATGAAGGCTATAATGAATGAACTGGAAAAAAATCGCGATGTGATCCTGTTCATAGATGAGATACATACCATTGTAGGGGCAGGTGGCGCTAGCGGTTCACTGGATGCCAGCAATATCTTTAAACCGGCCCTGGCCCGCGGCGAACTGCAGTGCATAGGCGCGTCTACCCTGGATGAATACCGGATGTATATTGAAAAAGACGGAGCCCTTGACAGGCGTTTCCAGAAAGTAATGGTGGACCCGCCAAGTGTAGATGAGACCATTCAGATACTAACTAATATCCAGAGTAAATACGAGGATTTTCATAATGTCATCTACTCACCCGAGGCCATTGACGCCTGCGTGAAATTAAGCGACCGGTACATGACCGACCGGCTTTTACCCGATAAAGCCATAGATGTGCTGGATGAAGTAGGTGCCCGCGTGCATTTGAAAAATATCAATGTGCCGCAGGATGTGGTTGACCTGGAAAAGAAAATTGAAGACGTTAAAAATGAAAAAAATAAGGTTGTAAAAAGCCAGAAATTTGAAGAAGCTGCATCGCTCCGCGATACGGAAAAACGCCTGGCCGAAGAACTGGAGAAAGCCAAAAATCATTGGGAAGAAGAAAGCAAACACAAACGTTATCCCATAGACGAAGACGCAATAGCGGAAGTGGTAAGCATGATGACAGGCATACCCGTAAAACGCATGGTGCAGGCTGAAACAGATAAGCTGAAGAAGATGAATGAAGATATGAGGGGCATGGTGGTAGGACAGGATGAGGCTATTTCAAAAGTGGTAAAAGCCATCCAGCGAAACAGGGTAGGACTAAAAGATCCCAAAAAACCCATTGGTACCTTTATATTCCTGGGTCCCACCGGTGTGGGCAAAACAGAGCTGGCAAGGGCATTGGCCAGGTACATGTTCGACAGCGAAGATTCGTTGATACGCATTGATATGAGCGAATACATGGAAAAATTCACGGTAAGCCGTTTAATTGGAGCGCCTCCGGGCTATGTAGGTTACGAGGAAGGCGGTCAGCTAACGGAAAAGGTGCGACGTAAACCTTACAGCGTTATTTTGCTGGACGAAATTGAAAAAGCTCACCCGGATATCTACAATATACTCTTGCAGGTACTGGATGACGGGCAATTGACCGATGGCCTTGGAAGAAAGATCGATTTTAAAAACACGCTGATCATCATGACTTCCAACATCGGCGTACGCCAGCTCAAAGATTTTGGTGAAGGAGTTGGTTTTGCCACCGCTTCCAGGGTGCAGAATGCCGAGGAAAACAATAAAGCAGTAATAGAAAAAGCGTTGAAACGTACTTTTTCCCCTGAGTTTTTAAATAGGATTGACGATGTGGTGGTGTTTAATTCACTTGATAAGACTCATATCTTTAATATCATTGATATCCTGATGAAGGGCGTGCTGAAAAGATTGGCCATACTCGGTTTCAGTCTTGAGCTCTCAGAAGACGCGAAGACCTTTATTGCAGACAAGGGATATGATTCACAATTTGGGGCAAGACCGCTTCACCGCGCAATCCAGAAATACCTGGAAGACCCGCTGGCGGAAGAGATACTGAATATGAGTATCAAGAACGGGGATATTTTAATAGCCAACCTGGACAAGGAAAATTCAAAAATTAAGTTTTCACTGAAAGAAAAGGAAACAGAAAAATCACAAGCCTGATAATTTGTTCAGTTTAAAAAATAGATGCCGGCACCCTGGGTGCCGGCATTTTTTATTGGGTACCGCAGGTGCCGGTACCAGGCAACCTGTTAAAAACTTCATGGTATTGTTCGATGTTTTTTGCATTTTTGCTGAAACATTCACAGCTTCATGTCTCCAGCAAAAAAAATAATTATTACCATAGACGGATGGTCATCCTGCGGCAAAAGCACCCTTGCCAAACAACTTTCAAAGGAACTGGGCTACACGTACATTGACAGTGGCGCCATGTACCGGGCCATTACTTTATATTTTCTTCGCAACCATATAGACTGGACCAGCAAAAAACGGGTGGAAGATGCCTTAAAGAATATAACGCTGGAGTTCAGGGCCAGTCTTAAGAGCGGGCAGACCGAGATTTACCTGAATGAAGAAAACGTGGAATATGTTATCAGGGACCTGGTGGTAGCAGAAAAAGTAAGCGAGGTGGCGGCTATTAAAGAAGTAAGGAGTTTTGCCGTGGCACAGCAACATGCCATGGGCCGGAAGAAAGCTATTGTAATGGATGGAAGGGATATTGGCACGGTGGTATTCCCCAAAGCGGCGCTAAAGATCTTTATGACGGCCGATATCGCCATCCGTGTAGAACGCCGGTTTAAGGAACTATACGAGAAAAACCCCAATATAACCATTGAAGAAGTAAAGGATAACCTTGAAATGCGGGATTATATTGATTCGCATCGCGCCATCAGCCCGTTACGCAAGGCAGATGACGCAATAGAATTGGACAATTCCAATATCGGTATAAAAGAACAATTGGAATTGGTCAAAAAATTGGTAAAAGAACGGTTGCAATAAATACATCCGTGCATCCGTAGAGACGCCATGCATGGCGTCTCCGCGGATAGCGTCTCCGCGGATAGCGTCTCCGCGCACGGCGTCCATGTGTTAATCAAATCGAAAAGCGGGTAATCCAAATATTACCGTAAAAAAAGCATTTCGCGGTATTTAGGCAATAACCAGGTCTCGTCATCCACTAGCAACTCCAGTTTATCTACATGGTAGCGGATGGTATCAAAAAATGGTTCTTTCACCTGGCTTTCATAGGCAATGGCCCGGGTGCGGGTACTGTCTATGGCGTTGGCTATCTTGCGGGCTTCGATCATTTTTTCTACCAGCTCGCTTATCTTGCTGATGTGTTCGGCAATCTTTTCCAGTATCTGTTTCTGGTTGGCATAACTGCTTTCTTTCAGCCCTATGTCTTTCAGCCCTTTAATATTTGCAATGAGGATGTTCTGGTATTTAACAGCGGCGGGAAGAATATGACTGGTGCACAACTCGCCCATAATACGTGCTTCAATCTGCACTTTCTTGATATAATTTTCCAGCTCTATCTCGTGGCGGGCCTCTATTTCCACGTGGCTGAGCACATTGTTGTTTTCAAACAATTGGATGGATTTGGGCGTCACCAGCGCATCCAGTGCCAGGGGCGTGGTTCGTACATTGGCAAGGCCTCTTTTGTGGGCTTCTTTTTGCCATTCCTGGCTGTAGCCATCGCCTTCAAACAATATTTTTTCGCTGCTGACAATGTATTCGCGGATGACGTGCATGATGGCGATTTCTTTTTTCTCGCCCTTGTCAATCAATGCGTCAACTTCCTGTTTAAAATTTTTGAGGGTCTCTGCCATGATGCAGTTAAGAATGGTCATGGCCGTAGCGCAGTTGGCGGACGAACCCACGGCGCGGAACTCAAATTTATTTCCGGTAAAGGCAAACGGTGAAGTGCGGTTGCGGTCGGTGTTATCCAGCAACAGTTCCGGGATGCTCCTGTGCAGATCCAGTTTTAGGATGGCTTCGTCCTGTTCGTCAAATTTATCACCCACGCGTTCTTTTACATCCTGCAAAACCTTGCTGAGGTATTGCCCAATAAATACGGAGATGATGGCGGGGGGTGCTTCGTTGGCGCCCAGGCGGTGGTCGTTACCGGCGGAGGCAATGGAGGCGCGCAGGATATCGGCATAGTCATGCACGGCCTTAATGCTGTTTACAAAGAAAGTAAGGAACATGAAATTGGTCTTTGGTGTTTTGCCGGGCGCCAGCAAATTCACCCCCGTGTCGGTAGCCATGCTCCAGTTATTGTGTTTACCGCTTCCATTGATACCGGCAAATGGTTTTTCATGAAACAGCACACGCAGTTTATGACGGCGTGCAACACGGTCCATGATATCCATTAATAAAATATTATGGTCAACCGCTACGCTTACTTCTTCATAAATAGGAGCGCATTCAAACTGCGCGGGTGCCACCTCGTTATGGCGGGTTCTCAGCGGAATGCCCAGTTTATAGGCTTCTTCTTCAAAATCGCGCATAAAAGCGTATATCCTTTCCGGTATGGAACCAAAATAATGGTCTTCCAATTGCTGGCCTTTGGCAGACGCATGCCCAAACACGGTACGGCCGCTGACCACCAGGTCGGGGCGGGCGTTTACAAAAGATTCATCAATAACAAAATATTCCTGTTCCCAGCCAAGGGTGGCGCTTACCTTGGTTACATTCTTATCAAAATAGTTGGCCACTTCCACCGCCGATTTGTTCAGCGCTTCCAGTGATTTCAGCAGGGGCGCTTTATTGTCGAGGCTTTCGCCGGTATAGGAAACAAAGATGGTGGGGATACACAGGGTTTTGCCGTTGCCGATTTCCATGATAAAAGCAGGCGAAGAAGGGTCCCAGGCTGTATACCCTCTTGCCTCAAAAGTAGCACGGATGCCACCGCTCGGAAAGGAGGAAGCATCGGGTTCCTGTTGTATCAATGCGGCGCTGTCAAATTCTTCCATGGGGGTGCCATCGCTTTTTATGGTAAAAAAGGAATCATGTTTTTCCGCGGTGGCGCCGGTAAGCGGCTGAAACCAATGTGTAAAATGGGTAACACCCCGACTTTCGGCCCATTGCCGTATACCGGATGCTATCTGGTTGGCAACGGCGCGGTCAATTTTTTTCCCGTTTTTGCTGGAGGCGACCAGGCTTTTGTAAGCCTCCTCGCTCAGGAAAGCACGGGCAGTTTTAAGCGTAAAAACATTCTGGCCGAAAATGGCGGTTACTTTCGTGGAGGCCTCAACGGTAGCGATATTGGTATTGTACGTAATATTGTTGAGCGCTTTAAATCGTAATGACATATTGAAAATTGTTTAGCGTAAAATAAGATGTTCAAAATAAGAACATTTGAAGAATTTTTTTTTATTTTTTGATTAAAACCTTAAAAAGTACCGGTAAAACAGGCAGACCGCTGCTTTTATGGTTGCAGCAACAAAAATCCCCCGCTTTTCGGAGGATTTTAAAAAAATAAATGAGAGGTGTATCAAAACTTATGCTTTAACAGACTTCACCGTGGCAATGATCCGCGCTGCTACTTTGTATGGATCGGCGGCCGAATTGGGACGGCGATCTTCCAGGTAACCCTTCCATCCCTTTGCGGGTACTACCACGGGTATGCGAATAGAGGCACCGCGGTCAGAAATACCATAGCTGAAGTCCATGATGCTGGCAGTTTCATGTTTACCGGTCAGACGCAGGTGGTTGTCGGCTCCATACACTTCAATATGTTCTTTTACCACAGGGCGGAATGCCTCGCATACCTTGTCGAAAATTTCTTTTTTACCGGCATTTCTCAAAAGTGAATTAGAGAAATTGGCGTGCATGCCCGAACCGTTCCAATCCATTGCACCCAGCGGTTTGCAATGCCAATTAATAGATACGCCATATTTTTCGCCAATTCTTTCCATTAAATAGCGGGCCACCCAAATCTGGTCGCCGGCTTCCCTGGCGCCCTTAGAAAAGATCTGGAATTCCCACTGGCCTGTTGCCACCTCGGCGTTGATGCCTTCCACGTTGAGACCGGCTTCCAGGCATGCATCCAGGTGTTCTTCAATAATAGGGCGGCCAAATGCATGCTGAGCGCCCACGGAGCAATAATAAGGACCCTGTGGTCCGGGATAGCCACCGGCAGGGAAACCCAGGGGTTTGTTTGTCTTGGTATCCCACAGAAAATATTCCTGTTCAAAACCAAACCAGAAATCGTTATCGTCATCCGCAATGGTAGCGCGTCCATTGCTTACATGAGCGCTTCCATCGGAATTTAATACTTCACACATAACAAGAAAACCATTTTTCCGCTGGGGGTCTTTTGCCAGGAATACGGGCTTTAGCAGGCAGTCTGAGGAACCGCCCGGTGCCTGTTCCGTTGAAGAACCATCAAAACTCCATATGGGGCAATCTGCCAGTTTACCGGTAAAATCTTTTTCAATTTTTGTTTTACTCCGTAAGCTCTGGGTAGGTTTGTAACCATCTAGCCAAATGTACTCAAGTTTGGATGCTGACATAATTTTAGAAGTTTTGAAATATTTAAAATTTTATATATGTGGTTTAACTTAAAATAACTGGATTTTCGGCAACGAATGTAAGACTCAAATTAATAATCTGGTAATTTTTGTTTATATATTTATTAAAATAATTTATTTCAAGCACAATATTGATGACTGCACAATAATAATACGCATTACAAATATTAATATATGTTTATTTTGAACTTAGCTTTTAACTGGTAGAATAATTCCAGGTAAGCTTTGTAAAAAGTAAAATTACCGGCTTTTTTAAGTCGGCCGGAATAAAATTTTCTCCAACCGGGGCATTCATATTTAAAATGGGTTAAATTATTTTCATTGTTTTATCACGAAATCGGTTAACATACCCCGGCTGCATTATTTTTGCTGGCTTGCAATTTTGTTCCTTTAAAAATTTATATGGATTATCTAAAAATCATCAGGAAAGCATGGGAAGAGTACGATGCCACAAAAATTATACACAAAATTGAAGATATCAGTCCCATGGTTTCAACCAATTATGTGTTCAGGGTCACTTTTGAAGACGAGGATATCATAATTGCCAAATTGTCTTATTTCGGAAAGTATGAATATTTTAAAGAAGACCATCGCATCATACATACGCTGTCCAATAATCTGTTATACCCATATGAAAACTTCCTGGCCAAATCACTGCTGCGGAACAACCGCGTGTACATGTATCATTATAAAAACGGAAAAACAGATGCCTGGGTGGTTTTTTATAATCCGGTAAGGGTGCTACAGCGTATGCCCCGCAGGCTGGATGACAACCATATCCGGAAATTTGGACAGCAAACCGGTAAATTTCACAAAGCCTGCTCCCGGCTAAGAAATGTGTTGCCAAAATCCATCAAGACCCTGCGCACCGATATCAACGCCTTGCTGGAGGTTTTGGAAAAAGATAAAAAGAAATTTACCGCAGAACAGGCCGACTATCTCCGGCACCATTGCGAACTTTTTATAAAAAACAGGTTGAAATGTAATGTGAGCTCGTTTGAGATTATACCGGTTTTTATCGATTGGAACATCGGTAATTTTTCCGTGACCAGCAAACTTGAACTGTACTCCCGCTGGGATTACGACTGGTTCCGGATGAGCTATCGTACCCTGGATTTCTATTTTTTCAGCCGCGTGGTTTCAGATGCGGGCGACAAAACCGTATTCAGTTATCGTATCAACACTATGATGGAAGAACGCTTTATCATGTTCCTCCAGGAATACCATAAAGTAAATCCGCTTACAGCCAATGAACTGCGTTTTTTAAGGGAAGCCTACCGGTTTTTTATTCTGAACTATGTGGTTAAGAACGGCAGTTATTTTTTTAGTGAACAATATGCGGAGAAAATGCAGGCGGAGGCATTTGATATTTACCTTCCTTCCGTAGACCGGGATTTTAACCCGCAGAAACTGATACAGGCGCTGAAAATAAAAGAATCCTAAGCTAACCAAATTACCATACATGATCCAGCAATCGGATTTTAAAACCATTCTTGACCAATACAAGATTGTTTTTTTTGACGCCTTCGGCGTGCTAAAAAATTACCATGGCCTGGTGCCGGGTATAGAAAAGACTTTTGCTTATATAGAACAGCAGCAAAAAGAATATTATATTGTTACCAACGACGCCTCACGCAGCCCGGGCCAGCTTGCGGAATCCTACCACCGCCTCGGGCTGCATGCCATTACCCAGGACCGCATCATTTCTTCGGGTATGCTGGCCAAAGAATACCTTGATCTTAAAGTTAACAACGGCATCGTGGCCTATCTTGGCACCAATAGTTCGGCTCATTATATAGACAGCTCCGGGCTGCATACGCTGCCGGTAAGCGCCATCAACTTTAACAACATTGAACAGGTAAATGCGCTTGTTTTACTGGATGATGAAGGATTTAACTGGTTTGACGATCTCAATAAAACCATCAATATACTCCGGAAGCGAACCATTCCCGCCATTGTTGCCAACACGGATCATACCTACCCGCTTTCGGGTGATAATGAAGTGGCCATTGCCATCGGGGGAATTGCGTCCATGATAGAAAGTATCGTGGGCAAACGCTTTATTCGCTTTGGCAAACCCGATTCACAACTCTTTATGTTTGCTTACGACCTCATTCGCTGGCGGCTGGAAATAACCAAAAAAGATATCCTGATGGTAGGCGATACTCTGCACACCGATATTATGGGCGGAAATAAGTTTGGTCTGGATACCCTGCTGGTACTCTCGGGCAATACCCTGCCCGACGATGCAGAAATGCGCATACGCTCTACCGGTATAGTGCCCACCTATATTTGCAGCGATGCCGTAGTGCGCTAATTCAATTCCAATTATTACGCACCCTGATAGCCCGCCGCCATTACCTTCCGGTATAACCATTCATTGACACGCTGCACCGCTGGTACCGGGTACCGGCAAATGATATGGATAAACGGTGCCAGTAAAAAAGGTAAATAGATACTCCGGTAACGTATGATGGCGCCGGCAAATGGCACCATATAACCAATCATTATCATGCCGGGCAGGGCAAATAACAGGCAGGCAAGACCGAAATTGCCGGGTCGGGCCATTTTTTTGCGGGCCGCCAGCAGGCCGGCAAACAGTACAATTGCCCACACCGCCAGCAGCTCAGCCGAAAAAGCCGTGTAGATTATTTTTCCGCCCTGGCCGGGCAGGGGCTGAAAAAAACCGTTTACCAGCGCGGTCGGAAAAACGGCCAAAAATCCGCCCGGCGTTGGTTCTAGCAGGGGCAGGTATATTCTTGAACCGCCTGTCAGTGATTGAAAATCCTTTTGTCTTTCCGCAATGGATGTTAAAACACCATCCGGTAGCCAGGCATTAAAAACAACCACACCCAGGATCAGGGTTGCAACAGTAATGACAAATGCCAGGACTTTCCCCATTGATTTTTTTTCTGCCAGTATGAAAAAAAGCAAAGCCGGTAATAACGACAGGAGCGCATTTGCCCGGGAGATGACCATCAGCACAAAAAAGATCAGCAATAAAATCCATTTCCTGAACCAAACCCCGCCTGGTTGCAGCAGATAGTACAGAAAAAACCCCAGGGCCATATAAAAAACCCCGTCTTTGTAAACAACCGTGGTCCAGAACAGTACCGAAGGCAACAATAAAACACAAAAGGCGGGCAGCGGACTGCCAAACAACTTGTAAAATATTTTGAACAATGCCATGGTGCCGCCAAAAGCCGGGAAAGAGAATAGCAGGGTGTTGATATAAAGATTGTTAAAAGAAATGGTGTTTAAGGCCAGGTTTATATACTGAAGGGTTTTGTATTGTACATCCAGCAAGGGTTGGTTAGTATCCAACAGATTGAATGCGCCGGCCGAAAATACATCCCTGAAAAATCTTGCAGGGTCCGCTAACAGTTGTTGCCTGAGATGATTACTCTCTTTAAAAAAAACCCAGATATCACCATGGCCAGGGTAAAAACGGAACGCAATCCAGGTATGTACGCAACCCAGGGCCACGTGGATACCAAATAACCCGACCAGGTACAGCGGTTTTATGGAAGCATTAAAAAAACGCATGCGGGTGATGGCAAGGCAAAGCAGCAGGAAATAAAGTATAAAAAGGGCGATGTGCATAGTTGTATCAAATGCCGTGCGCTGAAGGTAATAAACAACGGCTTAGCTTTTCAGGCTATCCAGCTTGCGTATATAAATATCGGTAATGATTTCACTGGTGAAATGTTTCAATATCATTGCCCGGCCTGCCAGGCCCATGGCTGTTTTATCCGTTGCCGGCAACCGGTAATATTGTTCCATTTTTGCGGCCAGATCGGCGGCGTCTTTCGGGTGACATAAAAAACCATTTTGGCCATCCGCTACAATTTGCCGGCAACCCGGAACATTGCTGGCAATGAGCGCCTTGCACATGCTGGCGCCCTCCAGCAGGCTGAGGGGCATGCCTTCGCTATAAGACGGCAATACAATACAGTCGGCCTTTTCTATATAAGGTATCACGTGGTCCGTTTCACCCAGGTACATAATACTTCCCATTGTTTGCCATCGCGCCAGTTGTTCTTTTGAAATGGCCACGGCGCTTTTAGGGTCGAAAAAGCCAATCAGGCAAAACTGTGCATGGAATCCTTTTGCTAGCAGCATGGTGGCCGCTTTTGCAAATTCATAGATGCCCTTGTGCTCAATAAGCCTGGCTACCAGGAGGAACTGCAGGGGCGTTTTTTTGTGGTGGTAGGGCGCCGGATAAAAAGTCCCGGTATCCACTCCCTCGCCGGGCAGCAAAAATGTTTTCTCGGCTGTTACCAGTTTTTCTTCCGTGAAATATCGCTGATCATCGGGGTTCAGAAACCATACCTCCTTTGTTTTTTTCAAAGCAAAACGATATAGTGCCGACGCAATAAACCTGGCAATACCTTTTTTTGCAAACATATAGCCAAGACCTGTTATAACGCTTACCGTGGGGCAGCCGGCGCGGCCCGCGGCCAGCGAACCGTAAATATTGGCCTTGATGGTGTAATGGAATATAAGCCGCGGACGCAAACGCTTGTAATAATACAGCAGTTCCCAATACAATTGCAGATCATCAGCCGGTGACAGGCTCTTGCTTCTAAATTTTTTTAATTCAATAAAGTGCAGACCTGGGGTCTGCTCAAAAAAATCCGTATAGCGGTCGCGGGGTGCCAGTACATATACCTCAAACCCTTTTTTTACAAGCGCCTGTAAAACGGGTAACCTGAATTTATAAATACTCCAGCTGGTATTGGCAACAAAAGCAATGCGCTGTTTTGAGGGCATCATATAATTCCCGGAAAATAAACTAAAATCTGCAAACCTACATAAATCTGCGGACTGTTAATAACTGTATTTGCGGGTGATAAAATAATGTATACAATTAACCGGGGGTTTGTACTTTTGCGCCTTTAATAACTATCATGGAAATAACCGCTTCAACAGCCGCGCAACTGCGTCTCACCGCAGAAGAATTTGAATTGATAAAACAGAAATTAGGGCGGATTCCCAATTTTACTGAATTGTGCTGCTTTTCCGCCATGTGGAGTGAACACTGCAGTTATAAGAATTCAATCAAATGGCTAAAAACCCTGCCACGCGAAGGAAAGAAAATGCTGGTAAAAGCCGGGGAAGAAAATGCAGGACTGATGGACATCGGCGATGGATACGGGGTAGTATTTAAAATCGAATCACATAACCATCCTTCGGCCATTGAACCCTTCCAGGGCGCCGCCACCGGGGTGGGGGGTATTCACCGCGATATTTTTACCATGGGCGCAAGACCGGTGGCCGCATTAAATTCGCTCCGGTTTGGCAATCTCACGGAAGTAAAAACCCAGCACCTGCTAAACGGTATTGTACATGGAATTGGGTATTATGGCAATTGTTTTGGCGTGCCTACCGTGGGCGGCGAAATTTATTTTGAATCCTGCTATCATACCAATCCCCTCGTAAATGCGATGAGCGTTGGGATTTTAAAAAACGGGGAAACCATTTCAGCCATTGCAAAAGGAACCGGCAACCCGGTCTTCTTTGTAGGCAGCGCCACAGGAAAGGACGGTATCGGCGGCGCGTCTTTTGCTTCCGCAGAAATTACCGCCGAGAGCGCCGAAGAATTACCGGCGGTACAGGTAGGCGATCCCTTCCAGGAAAAAAAATTATTGGAAGCCTGTCTGGAAGTCATACAAACAGGTGCGGTGATAGGGATGCAGGACATGGGCGCGGCCGGTATTATATGCTCCACTGCCGAAATGAGCGCAAAAGGCGAGTCGGGTATGCGGATAGCATTGGACAAAGTACCCACCCGACAAAAAAACATGAAGGCTTGGGAACTGCTGCTGAGCGAAAGCCAGGAACGGATGCTGATGGTAGTTGAAAAAGGAAAAGAAGCAGCGGTGAAAGCAGTCTTTGAAAAATGGGATCTCCCCTGTTCCGAAATTGGGGAAGTGACAGACGACGGTATCCTGGAGTTTTATATGAACGGAACACTGGAAGCATCGCTGCCCGCTTATGAACTGGTGCTAGGCGGCGGCGCCCCGCAGTACAGCCGTGATATAAAAGAACCGGCTTACCTCCAAAAAATAAAGGCATTTGATCCCGCCACTATTGAAGTGCCACCTGACCTGAAGACGGTCGCCGAACAGCTGGTTGCCCTTCCCAATATTGCTTCCAAGAAATATGTATACACGCAATACGATAGCATGGTGGGCGCAGGGAACGCATCCACCAATGCCCCCAGCGATGCTGCCGTTGTAGTGGCAAAACCCACCGGCAAAGGACTGGCTTTAACAACCGATTGTAATAGCCGCTATGTATTTGCAGATCCATACAAGGGCGGAATGATGGCCGTTGCCGAAGCCGCCAGAAATATTGTATGCAGCGGCGGCCAGCCCCTGGGCATCACCAATTGCCTGAACTTTGGCAATCCCTATGACCCCGAAGTGTATTACCAGTTTGTACATGCGCTGAAAGGCATGGGCGAAGCCTGTATTAAATTTAACACACCGGTTACGGGTGGCAACGTAAGTTTTTATAACCAGGGCCCCGAAGGCGCTATATACCCCACACCCACGATTGGTATGGTGGGTTTACTGGATAATGTGGCGGAAAAAATGACGCTTGATTTTAAAACGGCCGGCGATAGTATATTCCTGCTGGGTACTGCCAGTAATGATATCAATTCGTCTGAATACCTACATAAGATACACGGTGTTGACTACAGCCCCGCACCCGAATTTGATTTAGAAAAAGAATTTTTGCTGCAGCAGAAACTGGCTGAACTGATCCGGGCTAAAATAGTCAGGTCGGCACACGATGTTAGCGAGGGGGGCCTGTTAGTTACGCTGCTGGAATCCTGTTTTAACCGCAATACCGGTATCGCAGTATCTGCCGCCGATGCCCATATTCGCAAAGACGCGTATTGGTTTGGCGAGGGCCAAAGCAGGGTGGTGGTATCGGTTTCGAAAGAATCCTTACCGGCTTTTAAAAAGGCAATGGGCGATCAGGCTTATAGTCCGCTTGGCCTTGTTACCACCGGTTCCGTAACGGTAGATGAAATGGATTGGGGTACGATTGGGCAGTGGAAGGAAAAATATGATAACGCCATTGGAAATATACTGTCTGCCCGGGTAGCCGACGACGCCATGGCCGCCATCTGACACAGCCGGCAAAAACAGTTCTTTACCGTACACAATTTTACAGAATGCAAAACAATGCAACCATCGTAGTTACGGGTGCCGCCGGTTTTATCGGCAGCTGCCTGGTGGGTTTCCTCAATGCAAAAGGATATCATCACCTTATTTTGGTGGATGATTTTTCAAGGCCCGATAAAATACCCAACCTGGAAGATAAAAGATTCAGCGCCAAAATAGAACGCGAATCTTTTTTTGACTGGGTAAAGCACCACCAGCCGGTTGTTGATTTTGTTTTTCATATTGGCGCCCGCACCGATACCACGGAATTCGATTATTCTATTCATCAGCATTTAAACCTGGAGTATTCGAAAAAGATATGGAACTTCTGTACGGCCGGCAATATTCCCTTGATATATGCCTCGTCTGCGGCTACCTATGGCACCGGCGAATTTGGCTATACCGATGATCATGAACTTCCATTTAAGCTGCAACCGCTGAACGCCTATGGTATTTCCAAAAATGAATTTGACAAATGGGCTTTAAAACAAATCCGTTTTCCACCTTTTTGGGCCGGGTTAAAATTTTTTAATGTTTACGGTCCCAATGAATATCATAAAGGCCGCATGGCCAGCGTGATATGGCATTCCTTTAACCAGATAAAAAAAGACGGCCGGGTAAAACTATTCAAATCACACCGGCCCGATTTTAAGGATGGGTGGCAACTGCGCGACTTTGTATATGTGAAAGATGTGCTCAAAGTTTGTTACTGGCTGATGGAACAACAGCCCGCTGCGGGCATTTATAATTTGGGTACGGGTAAAGCCCGGGCATTTGAAGACCTGGTGAAAGCAAGCTTTGCAGGCCTAAATCTGCCAGCCGTTATTGATTTTATCGACATGCCTACAGACATCCGCAATAAATACCAGTATTTTACGGAGGCTGATATGCACAAATTGCACAACGCAGGCTATAACCAGCCATTTTTCTCACTGGAAACGGGTGTGGATGACTATGTAAGAAATTACCTGGCCAAAGAAGCACACTTTTAACTGGTGCCGTCCGCGTGTGAGACGCTTCTTTTAACGGTAATATGAATATACAATTCATTAATTGTACTTTTGCCGGGTTTCAAACAAATTAGCATGAACAAGAAAATTGCCATCATTGGCGGTGGTAACCTGGGTACCGCTATTGCAGAAGGATTGATTCAGAGCGGTTTTATATCGCCCAAACATATCATTATTACAAAAAGGAATATTGCCTCACTGCAGCACCTGGAAAGAAAAGGCGTACTGGTAAGCGACAATAACGAAGACGCCCTGCGTTTTGCCGACCTGGTTATTCTGGCGGTAAAACCCTTCCAGGTAGAATCCATACTGGACGGGCTCAAGGCAACGCTGAATACAAAAAAACATGTTATTGTATCGGTGATAACGGGTGTAGGCATAGACGATATCCTGAAAATGACCGCAAAAAAAATCCCCGTTGTGCGGGCCATGCCCAATACCGCCATCGCCATACAGGAAAGCATGACCTGTATCAGCTACCGCGATGTTGACAAAGACGTGCTGGATTACATAATGGAACTTTTTAACCAACTGGGCCGGGTGGTGGCCATAGAAGAAAAACTAATGAATGCCGCAACGGTGCTGGGGGCCTGCGGAACGGCTTATGCCATGCGGTATATCCGGGCCAATATACAGGGAGGTATTGAAATAGGTTTTGATGCAGCCACCGCCAACCTCATAGCTGCACAAACCGTTAAAGGGGCGGCCGAATTATTGCTGAAAAAAGGAACACATCCCGAACAGGAAATTGATAAAGTAACAACCCCCAAAGGCTGCACTATTGCCGGACTGAATGAAATGGAACACCAGGGATTCAGTTCCTCTCTGATAAAGGGTATAATGGTAAGCTACACCAAGATTGCAAAAGATTAATTTTCCTCTTTCTACCAACCTTTCGAAAGCCGGTTTCGTATTCTGTAAGACCGACAATATAAAATGTTGAAAAACACTTATATATCATAAACTGGCCTTGGTAAAAATACGTGAAAACATCCGTTTTTCTTCGAGAAAAACCTATAAAGATTTGAGTCGCAAAAATAAAAGCCTTTATTTTGCGTTCTCAAAAACCAATAAATCCAGTATCCTGTCAAAACCACAAACCAACTTATCTTTAGTATGAAAAGAAATATTAGCCTGATAGTGCTGACGTTTGAAATTGTTGCGATTGTTATTCTGCATGCTGTCAAAATGAGCCAGACCCAGCCCCAAATCCGGGATCTGAGTTCAAATATCCAAAAAACAAAAATTTCTGCACCCGTTGCAAGCAAGCATTATCCCCTGCTAAGCATAAAATAAATGGTACTCACATTAAAGAGTCTACAGGCACCTATTTATCTGGTGCCTGTGTATTTAGATGGATGCCCGGCCGGCCAAGTTTTCCACAGCTTATACATCTGCCCGGTTATCATTGATTAATCCCTATATCTTTGCACGACCCCGCAGAACTTTTTCATAAGTTCTATTAAGGTCGTAATATTGGATGGGTACAATTGAATTTACTTAGCTCATTGTTATTTGCAGGCAGATGAAGCGGCTGTTTTTGCCGGGATTTCCTTATTGTACGCCCATCCCATACTTATATCAATCAATTTATTGAAATTTATAACTGACCATTTTATGGCTAAATTTATTTTTGTTACCGGTGGTGTAACATCTTCATTAGGTAAGGGTATTATAGCAGCTTCGCTTGCAAAACTTTTGCAGGCCCGGGGCCTGCGGGTTACTATTCAGAAATTTGACCCTTATATTAATGTAGACCCCGGTACCTTAAACCCGTATGAACATGGTGAATGTTATGTAACGGATGACGGCGCAGAAACGGATCTGGACCTGGGACACTACGAACGATTTTTGAATATTGCCACTTCGCAGGCTAACAATGTAACAACCGGCCGGATTTACCAGACCGTGATCAATAAAGAACGGGAAGGAGCTTACCTGGGCAGAACCGTACAGGTGGTGCCTCATATTACAGATGAAATTAAAAGAAGGATGCTGTTGCTGGGGCAGGACGAAAGATTTGACGTGGTAATCACAGAAATAGGCGGTACTGTAGGCGATATTGAAAGCCTGCCTTTTGTAGAAGCAGTACGCCAGCTGCAATGGGAACTGCCTGAAGAAGACACCGTGGTAGTACACCTGACCCTGATACCTTACCTGAAAGCTGCCAAGGAATTAAAAACAAAACCCACACAACACAGTGTCAGGATGCTTAGCCAGGAAGGTGTTCATCCGGACATCATTGTTTGCAGAACAGAAGAGTCCCTGTCTCCCGAAATACGGCGAAAAATCGCTTTGTTTTGTAATGTAAAACAGGAAGCCGTTATAGAAGCTGCCGATGCCGCCACCATCTATGAAGTGCCCCTGGCCATGATGCGTGAAAAACTAGACCTGATTTGCCTGCGCAAAATGAATATAACAGGGTTTAAAGAACCTGAACTGAATAAATGGAAGGAATTCCTTGACAAACTGAAATATCCAAAAAGCAAAGTAACCATTGGGCTGATAGGCAAATACATTGAACTGCAGGATGCCTATAAATCTATCCTGGAGTCGTTTGTGCATGCCGGTGCCATCAATGAATGCAAGGTGCAGGTAGTAAATGTACACAGCGAATTTATCACTACCGAGAATGTAGCGGAAAAACTGGGCAACCTGGACGGGTTGCTGGTGGCACCGGGTTTTGGCCTGCGGGGTATAGAAGGTAAGATCATTGCGGTAAAATATGCTCGCGAAAACGGGTTGCCATTTTTTGGTATCTGCCTGGGCATGCAAATGGCCGTTATTGAATTTGCCAGGAATGTACTGGGTATAAAAGATGCACATTCCACGGAGATGAACCCCGATACACCCGACCCTGTTATCGATTTAATGGAAACACAGAAAAAAATCACCGCAAAAGGAGGCACCATGCGACTGGGTGCTTATCCCTGTCATATTACAGACGGAACCCTGGCACGACGGGTTTACGAGACGGCCGATATCAGCGAACGCCACCGCCACCGCTGGGAGTTTAACAATGCTTACCTGGGCCAGTTTGAAGCGGAAGGCATGATTGCCAGCGGCAAAAATCCTGAAAGCAACCTGGTGGAAATTGTTGAACTGGTGAACCACCCGTTTTTTATAGGGGTTCAGTATCACCCGGAATTGAAAAGTACCGTTGAAAACCCACACCCCATTTTTGTGCATTTTATAAAAGCTGCCAAGGAATTTGCCGACAGAAAGGGATTGATAAAAAACCCATCCCTGCAAAAAGAAATGATATAACCGGTTGTAACGGTTATTTTTTTTTTGGCGGGCCGTAAAGCGCTGCAACTTAGACAGCAGCCGGGCCTTCTAATACGCGGTAGCACAGGCAGCTTTACCTTTCAACCTTCAAAGCCAATCAATCGGGGGGTAACTCCTGCAAACCTCCTATCTTTGCTGCCTCAAAAAAATAATGACTCATGCAAAGCATGGATAGAAACACGGTGATTGGTTTTGTGTTGCTGGCAATACTATTGTTCGCATATCTGTTTATCTCTACAAAAAACACCCGGGAACTGGAAGTCCAGAAAAAAAGATACGATGATTCCGTGGCGGTGGTAAACGCACAGAAACAAGTCATCACAGAAAAAAGAGACAGCGTTAAAATAACCAAGACGGCAGCAGCGGACACCAATACCAAGGCTACCATATTTAACGGGGAAGAAAAAACGCTTACGGTTGAAAACGAGGTGCTGAAAATAGTTTTTACCAACAAAGGTGCCCAGGCCAAAACCGTGCAGCTCAAAAAGTACCGATCGGTAGATAGCAGTCTGGTGGAACTTGAAAACAGCGCCACCGACAATCTTTCCTATGCCGTTAATACCGGGAATGCGGAAAAAAGATCGGTACAAACTTCCGACCTGTATTTTAATGAGGGCGTGCTTGAAAAACGCTCCGACGGCACCCAGGCCGTTACCTACCGGCTTGCCGTAGCCGCGGGCGACACCATTACGCACCAGTATATCATTAAGCCTGCTAAATACCTGATAGACTGGAACGTTCAATTGACGGGCATCGACCGGCTGCTGACCCAAAACGCGTTTAACCTGCAATGGAAACTCAGGGCTGTACAACACGAGAAATATGCAAGATATGAACGCCAACAGTCGCAGATTATTTACCTGGAAGACGGCGGCTACGATTACAATACCTTGCTTAACAAAACAGAAAAAAAATTCGACAAACCCCTGCAATGGGTAAGCGTTAAACAGCAATTTTTCAACACTACTCTGGTGGCCAGAAATAAATTTGATGGCGGACAAATACAATGGACGCACAATAACGACGATACAACCAATTTGATTACTCAGGCAAGCGCCAGCTTTAACACTAAACTTCCGGCGGGTAACCAGGCCACCGTACCCATGGAAGTATACTATGGCCCCAACGATTATAAAATTCTGCGTAATTCCGAAGTGAAAGATATGGACAAGATTGTCAATCTTGGCCAGGGAATGTATGCTTTTGTACGCCCCATTAACCAGTTTGTTATTATACCGGTATTTAATTTTTTTAAGAGTTTTATTGGCAGTTACGGTTTGGTGATTGCCCTGCTTACAATTTTTATCCGTTTGATTACTTCTCCGTTGGTGTACACCAGCTACCTGAGCGGTGCAAAAATGAAGGCATTAAGACCGGAACTTGATATATTAAAAAAGAAATTCCCCGATCAGCAGACATTTGGCATGGAACAAATGAAATTGTTCAGGGAAGTGGGGGTAAACCCGATCGGCGGCTGTATTCCCGCCCTGCTGCAAATTCCTATCTTCTTTGCCTTGTACAGCCTTTTTAATTCAAGCCTTGCGTTAAGAGGCGAACATTTTCTATGGGCCAAAGATCTATCAACCTTCGATGTTATTACAAAGCTGCCATTCAGCATACCGGCTTTTGGCGATCATATCAGTCTTTTTACTATTACGGCCGTAGCCACCAGCTTTCTTATTTCAATCTATAACATGAACATGACGCCGGACCAAAGCAATCCCGCGCTCAAGTACATGCCTTATATTTTCCCATTTGTATTGTTGTTTATCTTTAACAGTTTGCCCGCTGCGCTCACCTGGTATTATACGGTTTCCAATGTAATTACGCTTATCCTGCAATGGATCATCCAGAACTATATCATCGATCACAGTAAAATACTGTCCAAACTGGAAGAAAATAAGAAAAAGCCGAAGACAAAATCAAAATGGCAGGAACGTCTTGAGCAAATGCAGGAAACGCAAAAAAAGACGCAGAATACCAAAAGCAAACCCAGGGGTAAATAATTCAGAAGTATTTGTTAAAACTAAATACGGAAAGGCCCGCCGGCGATTCTTTAATCTGGCGGGTCTTTCTTATTTTTAGATCGGCCCAGTCTGGCACGTGTTTTAATAGACAATAGACATCATGTTTACAGTATCAAAAATCCCGCTTCTGACCGCAGCCTTTCTGTGTGTTTGCATTTCCGTTGCAGCGCAAAAAAGAGTATCGGAATTAACACTGGTATATGATGCGTCTATTGTTACCGGCGATGCTGAACCCAAACTGGCCGATGCATTTGATGGCGCCACCGCTACGGTCTATATCAAGGGCACTTTGGCTCGATCTGAAATGACCAGCGCACTGGCTTCGTTTACCTCCATATACGATGCTAAAACCGGTACGGCAGTAGTGTTGCAGGAAATCAGTGGCCAGAAACTGCTGATACGAATGACGGCAGCAAACTGGAAAGACAAAAACAAACGGTATGAGAACATCTCTTTTACCAATACCGGCGATACAAAAACCATTGCTGGTTATAAGTGCATCAAGGCAACGGCCAATATGAAAGACGGATCAAGTTTTACGGTATACTATACAAAAGAAATCATACCCGAAAACGCATCCTACAATGAACAGTTTAAAAACCTGGAAGGGCTGCCGCTGGAATACGAATTAACACAGGGAAAGCTGAAGATAAAATACACGGTTTCAAAAATTAATATGAACCCTGTACCCGCATCAAAATTCGATATCCCCAAAAGCGGCTACCGTGAACTAACTTACGAAGAAAGTAGGAAAATGGGAGCAGGCGGTTAACGCTTGCTATTTGTGCATTTTAATTTTCAAATTGAACAACTGTAGGCTGGAACCCTGCTGCATTGCGGGTGTTGTTTGCAATTTATATTTGCAGGGAAGTACATAAATGGTATTCCCTTGCTGATAGGTAACAATTGAATTAATGGAAAGCAGGTTCTTGTTTGTCTCCTGTGTGAAGATAGTACTTCCGCGGTAGATAGGTCCTTCTTTCAGCGTGAAACCATTGGCAGTTCTGATGGGTGTAAATTCCGGTTTAACAGACTTGGCTTTTCCCTTATTTCCACCGCCACCCATGCTTGCAAATGCTAAAGCAGCAAAGCCTACCAGTATAAAACTGGTAAATGCTTTTTTCCAAAACGACACGGGCATTTTGCTATTCGTTAACATTAGAACAAAAGTAATAAATTTTTTTGCTAAATAACATACCGGTCATCATATATTTTACAAATCCTTTAACTTATTTAAAAACAAGTTAAAATGTTTGGTGTTAACTCTATAAAGGCTTAACTTTCAACAACCCATAATAAATGAGCGAAAATTCATCCCGCCACGACAGAGAAGCGCTGCGAGAGTTATTACGGCAGTACCAGAACCTGAAGTCTGGCCGGCCGCATGTTTTTTTGGAAGAGGAGGCTTTTGAAGAAATTATCGACCACTTTGATGAAACCGAAGACATGCCGATGGCTCTGGAGGCCGCTGAATTTGCCACCACGCAATATCCCTATTCATCTTCCCTTTTACTTAAAAAAGCAGACCTGTATATTGCCATCCGGCGGTATGCCGATGCATTGGTAATACTAGACAAAGCAGCCGTACTTGACAGCAGCAATATTGATCTCTATATCCTCAAAACTGATGCTTACCTGGCCCTTGACCAGCAGGAAAAAGCCGTACAGCTGCTGGAGAATGCCCTGATTCATTTTGAAGGAGAGGAGCGCATAGAATTGCTTTTTGAACTAGCCGATGTATATGACGATTACGAGGAGTTTGATAAGATATTCGATTGCCTGAAACTGATCCTGGAACAGGAACCCAATAACGAGGAAGCCTTGTATAAAATATGCTTCTGGACCGATTTTACCGGCAGAAACGAAGAAAGCATCAAACTGCATAAAATCATCATAGACGAATTTCCTTACAACGAACTGGCCTGGTTTAACCTGGCAGCGGCTTACCAGGGTATAAAGCTATATGAAAAAGCAGTTGACGCCTACAAATATGCCCTGGTAATTGATGAGAAATTTGATTATGCTTACCGGAATATGGGCGATGCCTATATACGCCTGCGCAAATATAAAGATGCCATAGAAGTACTGGAGAAAGTACTGGAATTGTCCAGACCAGAAGAGGTCATTTACGAGGCCATTGGTTATTGTTACGACAGGCTGAAGAATTATGCGCAGGCCCGCTTTTATTACCGCAAGGCAACTCATTTGAACCAGGGCAATGGTAAACTGTACTATAAGATTGCGCGCACATATATGAACGAGCAGCAGTGGACGCAAGCGGTAAAACAACTTGAAACGGCTTTGCAGATGAACCGCGCTTACCCCGATTATAACCTTGCGATGGGTGAATGCAGGATGAATCTTGGTGAAACAAAGGAGGCCATCCAGTGTTTTTCAGTAGTGGTAAGGGCCAGGCCAAAAAGCGCCGCAGGATGGGAAGCGCTTATCTGTTGTTTGTACATCGGTGGATTCTACGAAGAAGCATTGGAACAGGTACAGGCCGCATTAAAACATACCGAGAACAAGCCATTGTTCCTGTATTATTACAGCGCCGTTTGTTTTGTCGCGGGTAAATCAAAAGAAGGTTTGCTGCAGTTGGAAAAGGCTTTGCACAAATCGCCTAAACTGGTTAAGAAATTTGTAGGAATCAATCCTTCCATTCTCCAAAATCAGCAGGTAGTTGATTTACTTGCAAGATACCGTCGTGCTAAAAAGAATTGATTTTCACACCCATTTAATCATATAGGAGATAGATATTTCTCTTACTTCCTTACTTTTGCGCGGCATTGAGGCGACTATAATTATTTTCAATGTTAATTATCAAACACAATGAATTTTAATCTTTCCCAGATTCCTGAAAGAACAGCTAAGCCCCGGTTAAACGGTCTTACCATGATAATGGATAAGGGGTTAAGCATAGAGGAGGTGAAATTTTTTTTAAGTGTTGCGCACCCGCATGTGGATATTGTAAAGCTTGGTTTCGGAACCTCTTTTGTTACGCCTAACCTGAAAGAAAAAATTGCCGTTTACAAATCACATCATTTACCGGTTTATTTTGGCGGAACGCTTTTTGAAGCATTTTTAATACGCAACCAGTTCGAGGATTATATAAACGTGTGTAAGGAATTCGGAATAGACTATATGGAAGTGAGCGATGGCTCGGTTACCATACCCCATGCGGAGAAATGCGGTTATATAGAGAAACTAACCAGGTATGGAACGGTTCTCAGCGAGGTGGGCAGTAAAGATGCGGAGCATATTATTCCGCCATACAAATGGATCGAGCTGATGCGGGCGGAATTGGTCGCGGGTTCTTCCTATGTTATTGCCGAAGCCCGCGAAGCGGGCAATGTGGGCATTTACCGTGGCAGCGGCGAAGTGAGGGAAGGCCTGGTACAGGAAATTCTTACCCAGATACCGGCCGAAAAAATAATATGGGAAGCGCCACAGAAAGGACAACAATTGTATTTTATTGAATTAATAGGCGCCAATGTAAACCTGGGCAATATTGCACCAACGGAGGTGATACCCCTGGAAACCATGCGCATCGGCCTGCGGGGCGATACCTTCGATCTTTTCCTGGATAAAGCAGTATTAAAATGAGACAGTTTGGTCTTATCGGTTACCCGCTGTCGCATTCCTTCTCAAAAAAATTTTTTACAGAAAAATTTGAGAACGAAGGTCTGCGGGACTGTTCATACGAGAATTATTCCATTGCCTCCATAGACGAACTTCCGGGACTTATTAAAAACAATCCCCTGCTGCAGGGGATCAATGTTACGATACCTTACAAAGAGCAGGTATTGCGCTTTTTGACAGAACAGTCTGATATGGTAAGCGAAATAAAAGCCTGTAATTGCATTAAAATTGAAAACGGCGTACTCCGGGGACATAATACGGATGTGACCGGTTTTGAACAGTCGCTCAGACGGGGGCTTACCAGCCACCATCAGCAGGCATTGATACTGGGAACGGGTGGCGCGGCCAAGGCCGTTGCCTGTGTTTTGTTGAAACTGGGTATACGGTACCGTTATGTCTCCAGAAAACCGGACGCCGGCGGTCTTCGCTATACGGATATAACACCCGAATTGCTGGCCAGCCATACACTTATCATCAATACAACGCCGCTGGGCATGTATCCAAATACAACCGAATGCCCGCCACTGCCCTACCAGTTCCTGGGCAGCGGACATTATCTTTTCGATCTCGTCTATAACCCTTCCAGGACCCTGTTCCTGCAAAAAGGAGAGGAGCGGGGTGCTGTAATAAAAAATGGCCATGACATGCTGGTGATCCAGGCGGAAGAGAGCTGGAAGATCTGGAACAAAGCTACGGTGTAAACTGCTGTTTTATTTTTTCGGGAACCGGGGCTATCTTTTTTGCTTCGTAATTATAACAAACCATACCAGTTCGGGCAATGGCCACCGCTACCTGGCCTTTTCCCGTTTCTTTTTCAAGTTTATAGTAGAAGGCAAATGAAACTTTGGAAATTTCGGTAAGGGCAACAGAAGCTTTTAGTTCGTCGCCGTAAAACAATTCGATTTTGAATTCAATGGCCACATCACTCATAATGATACCGATTCCACCAAAATTCAATTCCGTATACCCATACTGGTGAAGGAAACGCATCCTGGCTTCATGAATAAGCGATAATACGGTATCGTTGCCAACATGCCCGCCATAATTAAGATCGGTAATCCGTACGGGGATCAGGGTGGTAAATGGCAAGACGGCCGGCAGTTCAATTTTTATCCTGGTCATAACTTTATTGTGCTGGCTAAGATAAACTGTTTGGTGTGAGACTGGGCTGGGACGATTTTATTTTTCCTGTATAAGGTCTTTGAATTCGGCTATATCAAGGAAGTTAACAGAAGAAGGTATATAAACAGACCGGGTAATCTTATTGCGCCATTCCAGGTAGCGTTTTTTCCAGGTATCGCTTTCTTTGATTACCCGGTCAATGTATTCTTCGGTATCAGTACTGTTATTATTGCTGCCGTTCAGGTAGCGGATAACAGTTGAAAATTTTGAGGAAATCCTTGTTAGTTGACCATTAGGGCCCGCTACTACCAGGTAATTGCTATTAGTGGTTAATACATCAATATCCATTATGGGGTTCCCGTTTTTATCCAGTATGGGTGGGGCGTTGACTGCCGCCGCAGACTTCCTGCTGTTGGGTAAATCAACCATTGCATATTTAATTGTCTGTTGCACATCGGAACCCGCTGTTATAGGGGTATAGGTTTTTGCGGCCGACCAGGCAGGCTGGTTATTGGTTGGGCGGGCATTATTTTCTTTCCGCTTACCCGGAATATGATCAGCAGGAATAGTATTACTTCTTGTTTTGTTGCTGCTTTTTGTGGCCTGCTGAAATAGTGCCAGCGCCGAATCCTTGCTTCCCGGCGTTTTCCTCGCGTTTTTAGATAAAAAAAACATGGCGCCTGCAACCAGTACAATCATTACGGCAACGGCCGAAAGACGGTAAAAAATGCGATAGGAAGCTTTTGGGTTTTGTGATGCGGGTGCGGGGCTTGTTTCTTCCAGCCTGTTAGCAATGGCCTCCCATAAAAGGGGTGGGGGACGGGATTCAAGAACATTCATTTTGGAAGACAATGAAGCATACCGGTCGTCGTCCTCCATCCTTGCGGCAATAGCCTTCCAGGCAATGGGTGGCGGTTCCACTTCAGTGTTAATCATCTTATGTCTTAGCTGCTCAGACATTACAGGCGGGTTAATGATTTATGTTTATTTCCCGGGAATTCCCCGACTTTTTTTTGCAATATGGCTTTGGCTCTCGCCAGTTGCGATTTACTAGTTCCCTCGCTTATTTTCAATAGATCGCCGATCTCTTTATGCGAATACCCTTCAATCACATACATATTGAACACCGAGCGATATCCAGGAGACAGTCCCTGCACCAATTGTATAATATCTTTCCCGGCTAAATGGTCCAATACATTCCATGCCCCGTCTTCAATATTCCTTTCTTCTTTTTCATTAATGGGGCTGAGGTTTACTTTTCTCCGGTAATGTTCTATGGCGGTGTTTACAAAAACCCGTCTTACCCATCCTTCAAAAGAACCCTCTTTCCTGAATTTTTCTAAATTCCGGTAAACTTTAATAAAGCCTTCCTGCAATAAATCCTGGGCATCTTCCGCATTATTGGCATAGCGCAGGCACACGGCAAACATCTTTGATGCAAATCGTTGGTAGAGTAATTCCTGTATCCACCTGTCACCGGCAAGGCACCCCTTTATTAAGTCGTTCTCAGTGAGATTATGGTTGCTTAGTTCATTCAATTTTTCCTCTTTTGCAGC
>JBDTVE010000103.1:0-18796 GCA_040007355.1 Bacteroidota bacterium
CAGGTAGCTCATTCAAGGGTCCATCTTGGCGTTCAATATCCCCTCAGATGTATTGGCCGTCGCCATGGTGGCTGCTGCTTCAGCCTACGCGGGTAGAAAGCTAAATGTTTGGTTAAACAACGGAAAATAGTGCACCAGGAAACTGGCTATCCGATAAGCCACTTAAATAATTTAGCGAAAGCATGGCCCGTTGGTGATGGATTATTTACCTCAGGCAAAGTTTTAAAAACCCGGCCCTTCTATTGCTTACTTTTGCAGCATGACGCAACGGAGCGCAACCCTGTCGGGAAAAATATTTCAACATCGTTTTGGTACTGTTTTTTTAATGGCATTCTTGTTGACGGGCGTATCCGTGCTTACCCGCGTAGGTCTTATTATTTTGTCTTTTTCTGAACTGGATAATAATTTTATTGGCATCCTGGGCTCGCTGTTAACTGGTCTTTTTTATGACCTGGTTGCTGCATCCTTTTTTGTTTTGCCCCTGGCGTTTTATTGCTGGCTGATGAAAGACAACTGGTACCGGAAGAAATGGCAGAAACCTGTACTGTATATTTTTTTTATTATAGCCATCATTATCATTGTATTTAACGCCATCGCAGAGTTTGTCTTTTGGGATGAGTTTAAAAGCCGTTTCAACTTTATTGCCGTGGATTACCTTGTTTATACCAACGAGGTGATGAACAATATCATTGAAAGCTATAATATGCCGCTGGTGGTAACCGGGTTGCTGGTCGCCGGCGCACTGTTGTTCTGGCCCGTCAGAAAATGGGTGGACCTGTCGCTACAAACCAGCATGAGATTTAAACAACGGAGCATTGTTTTCGGACTGTATCTGATAATCCCCCTGGCAAGCTATTTTTTGGTTGGCAACACCGTTAAAAATATCAGTAGCAACCGGTATATAAATGAACTGGGTGGTAACGGCATGTATGAATTTGGCCACGCCTTCTGGCACAATGAACTCGACTACAATACCTTTTATGCCACGCGGTCCGATACTGCCTGCTTCAACACGGTACGCAATCTGCTGGCCGAAAACAGAAGCCAGTTTGTACCAGGCAAATTGTTTTCCACGGAGCGGCTGATTAGCCCGGACAGTGCGGCGAAAAAATTGAATATTGTACTGATAAGCGTGGAAAGCCTGAGCGCTTCCTTCCTGCAGCATTTTGGTAATAAGGAAAATATTACTCCCTTCCTGGATTCGCTGGTTGATAAGAGTCTGTTTTTTGAACATTTCTTTGCATCGGGCACGCGTACGGTACGCGGATTGGAGGCCTTATCGCTGGCCATTCCGCCAACACCCGGCCAGTCCATTATTAAGCGGATGCCCACCCGGGAAGATATGTTTACGATGGGAAATCTGCTGAAAGATAAGGGTTATGATACCCGGTATATTTACGGGGGGAATGCTTTTTTTGATAATATGGGTTCCTTTTTTGGCAGGAATGGGTACACGATCGTTGACCAGGGAGACATACCATCCCAGGCCATTCATCATGAAACGGCCTGGGGTGTTGCGGATGAAGACCTGTTTTCCCAGGCCCTCAAAGAAATGGACAAGGCCTATGCAGGAGGAAAATTGTTTTTTCATCACATCATGACGGTTAGTAACCACCGCCCCTATACCTATCCTGCCGGAAGAATTGATATTCCGCCTTCTGCGCAAACGCGCGAAGGTGCAGTGAAATATACGGATTGGAGTATTGGTCGTTTTATAGATGCTGCAAAAACAAAACCCTGGTTTGCACAGACCATTTTTGTAATCGTGGCAGACCATTGTGCCAAGGTTGCCGGCAAAACGGCCATACCGGTAATGGACTACCATATTCCCTGCTGGATATACGCCCCCGATATTTTAGCCCCGCAGATAGAAGAAAAATTAACCGCGCAGATAGACCTTGCGCCCACTTTACTGGGGTTGTTGAATATTGAATACAGCAGTAAATTTTACGGGTACGATATATTAAAGCTGCAGGAGGGAAAACAAAGAGTGTTTATGGGAACCTACCAGAATATTGCCTATGCCCGCAATAACAAAATGGTGGTGCTTTCCCCGCAGAAAAAGGTAGAGATGTTTGCGGTTGATTTTACCACCGGGGTACAAACACAAATACCGCTGGAAGATTCGCTGGTAAACGAAGCTATTGCGTATTATCAAACCGCCAGTTATTTATTTAACCATCATTTGTATAACAAGTAACAGACCCGTGTTCAATTCAGTGGCCCCTAATTTTTTCTAACCATCCCATCTTTTGTCACCGCTATCTTTTTTTCTGCCTGTAGGAATTCAATCACTTCCCAGGCCTGTTCTTTGGGAATGTTTTTTAATTGCAGCAGGAGATCGGCTGCTGCCAGGGGGCCGGCATCCAGGGCCGCTTCTATGCGCCTGCGGGCAAACAAAAACGCATCGGCTGTGAGGCCAGTTTTTTTTGCGCGCAAACAATTGTCACAGATACCGCAGGGCTTCATGGCCGAATCGCCAAAATAAACACCGGTCAGCACGCTCCGGCAATCGCTTATATTCTCTGTGTAGTCTATAAAGCGATCAATCCTTTGCTCATACTGTTGTTTCCGTTTATTGTAATTTACCTGGTCAATAGCAAGATCAGTTGCTTTTACCCTTGGTTGCAGCAAATACAACTGCGGGGTATCTTTTTGCGGTTCGTAATTGATAATATGATAACTGTGCAGCAATACAAGCAATTGTTTTATGTCGGCCGGTTCTTTTTTCAGCCAGCCGGCCAGCTGCTTTTCATAGATGGCTACGGGCATGTCAAATATGCCCTCATAAGAACGCAGCATCGTCTTTACAATGGGTTCTGCTTCCGGGTATTCCTGCTCAAACTGGTAAAGGGTTTCTTTGTTACAGATGAATTGCACGCGTACGGGGATAAAGACCTGTTCATTAAAACTCATAAATCCTTCCTGTTCCAGTACTTTTAGAACGTTCATGACTTCCTGTGCGGGCAGGTTGAATTTTCTTATAAAATCGGCAGGGTCAAAATCAAAATAAGTTCCCTGCCCGCTGCCGGCCGGCAACTGCAGGTAGTTGGAAATGCCCTGGTAAACCGTTCGGATAGTGTCAATACCCGGGAAGCGCAGGTCCGGCTGGCTTTTCAATTCTTCCGGGTCGCCCTGCTGGTATAAAAGTACCGCGTATGATTTTTTGCCATCCCGGCCAGCACGTCCTGCTTCCTGGTAATAGTTCTCCAGGCAATCGGGCATATCAACATGTACCACCGTTCTTACGCCGGGTTTATCGATGCCCATTCCAAATGCGTTGGTACAAACAATAACGCGGGTAGTGTCGTTGATCCAGGCCTCCTGTTTTTTACTGCGTTCATCCGGCGGCAGTCCTGCATGGTAATGGTCCGCGTTTAGGTGATAAGACCGCAGTTGTGCGGCCATGTCCTTTGTGCGCCGCCGGCTTTTACAATAGACAATACTGCTGCCGCCCACATTTTCTAAAATGGTAACCAGCTTATTGATCTTTGAATCGGTTTTAAATACACTGTAAGAAAGATTGGGTCTTTCAAAAGACTGGCGGAAGACGCGGTGGTCTTTAAAGGCGAGTTTTGCGCAGATATCATCCTGTACGTCTGGCGTGGCGGAAGCGGTTAAAGCAAGTACGGGTATGCCGGGCAGTTCTTCGCGCAACAGCGCTATGCGCAGATAGGGCGGCCTGAAATCATATCCCCACTGCGAAATGCAATGGGCTTCGTCTACGGCTATCAGGCTGATGCCCAGGGCGGGTAAATATTCTTTAAAGAGGGTTGTCTCCAGCCGTTCCGGAGAAACATATAAAAATTTGCAATTGCTTTCACCGGCTGTTTTCAGGATATTGATAACCTCCTGTCTTTTCATGCCCGCGTATATGGCAAAGGCGGTAATGCCTTTTTTCCGGAGGTTTTCTACCTGGTCTTTCATGAGCGCTATCAGGGGGCTGATCACCAGGCACAGGCCTTTGCCGGCCATCGCCGGTACCTGGTAGCAAAGCGATTTACCGCCACCGGTAGGCATGAGCGCCAGCACGTCTTTGCCGGCCAGAACAGCATGGATGATTTCTTCCTGCAAGGGGCGAAACGTCTGGTAACCCCAGTACTGCCGGAGCAAGTCTCGTAGCCTGTTCGTGGGCGCACCATTACCCGGTTCTGTGTGTTGCGCTCCGGGTTCCCAATCGTTCAAATTATATTGCATGTGTTGCCCCTTGTTTTTTGAGCGCCTGGTGAAAGCACCTTCCAGTAAGCTCAGCTTAATGCGTTGCTACTACAAACATAGTTTCAGGTTGAGGGCAAATTAAGAAAATTTACCTGGGGGTTTGTTCCTGTTTATACTACTTTTTTCACAAACAGCCTTACGGAATTGGCGGCCAGCACCACATCGCTCAGGCCCATGATGAATGCCGCTGCCGCGGGAACAAAAAAGCCACAGGCAGCAAACGGAATGGCAATGATATTATAGAAAAATGCCCAGAACAGGTTTTGCCGGATGGTAATCAGGGTATGTTTTCCCAAACCCAGTGCCTCCGGCAGCTTTTTTAGTCCGCTGTTCATCAGCACCACATCGGCGGTTTGTATGGCCACCTGGGAGGCGTCGCTCATGGAAATGCCAACGGTGGCTTTTGCCAGGGCGGGCGCGTCATTGATGCCATCGCCTACCATGGCGGTGGGTAGTTGCTTATTCAGCTCCGCCACCGTTGCCAGTTTTTGTGCGGGCGTCTGCTCGGCTATTATTTCATCGATGCCCAGCGCATTGCCCAACTGTTGTACGCTGGACTGTTTATCGCCGCTCAGCAACCAGGTTTTAATGCCTTTGTTTTTAAAATAGCGAATCACTTCTTTTGCCTCTGGCCTTATTTCGTCCTTTACGTCTATCCATCCCAGTAAGCGATCGTTTTTTACGAGGTAGATATTGTGCGCATCATCGGTGGTAAGGGCAGCTGCTATTTTGTACGAGCCCGCCTGGTATTCGTCGCCGTTTTTTGTAACGGCCTTCATGCCCAACCCCTTTATTTCTTCAATTTTTTGCCAGCGTATCTCCTGTTTTATTGTCCAGGTTCGCGTAATACATTGTGCCACGGGGTGATTGGAATATTTTTCCAGCGATGCAGCCAGTTGTTTAAACGCCGCCTCGTCCAGGCCGCTGTTAGTGGCCAGCTGCCATTTGTCAATGGTAAACCTGCCGGTGGTAAGCGTACCGGTTTTATCGAAAACAATTTGGCGGATGGTCTTAAATGCTTCCAGGCTTTTTGCATTGCGGAAAAGGATACCGTTCCGGGCGGCCCGTCCAAGACCTACCGCAATGGCGGCCGGTGTGGCAAGACCCATGGCGCAGGGACAGGCAATCACCAACACCGCAATACTACGAGACAGGGAAGTGCCAAATTGCTGCAGCACCAAATAATTTATAATAAAGCTGAGCCCGGCAATGCCCAGAACAATGGGTACAAAAACAGCACTTATTTTATCAGCCATCTGTTGTACCGGGGGCTTATCTCCCTGCGCTTTTTTTACCAGGTCAATAATATTGGCCAGCACGGAATGGCTGGCGGCTGCGGTAACCTGCGCCTTTACCGTACCGTCTATCAGGAGGCTTCCACCCACCAGTTTGTCTTTGGCGTGTTTAACAAGTGGCAGGCTTTCGCCAGTAATAATGGCTTCGTTCACCGTTGCATTGCCCCATAATATTTTACTATCGGCCGGTACCTGTTCGCCTGATTTTACCAGGATCAAATCGCCTTCTTTTAACTGGTCATTGGGAAGGGGAAAAATGACTTCCTGGTGCTGGTCATCAAAAACAATCATATTGGCCATTACCTGCTGGCAGGTTGCCAGTTTGCGTAAGGCACTTTGGGTGGTAGCCACTGAGCTATCTTCCAGATAATTGCCTAAAAAGACAAGGGTAATAATAGTGGCCGTGGTTTCATAAAATAAATAATTTTCACCCAGGTTAAAAAACGTTCCGAACAGGCTGTACGCAAATGCTGCAGTGGCACCCAATGCAATCAGCACGTTCATATTTGGTATGCCGTGGGCCAGGCTTTTCCAGGCACTGCGGCCAAAAAAATGCATGCCGGTAATATATACGGGTAAACACAGGGCCAGTTGCAGCCAGGGATTCATAAGCCAATGTAGAGAAAGGGGCAGCATGTGCAGCATCAGTACCAATGTAAAAGGCAGGCATATCAGCAGGTAGCGAAGAAATTTATTCATGGTTTTGTGAACAGCACCCGCAGGTGCATCCACCGCCACCACCTGATAACCCAGGCCATGAATGCCTTTTTTTAGGTCATCATCAGAAGCGCCGCTGCCATTTCTTCCAAACATTACTTCACCGCTAACCGGGTTTACTTTTACATCCTGCATCCCCTGTTTCTTGAGATATGACGAAATGGTAAGGGCGCAATTGGCGCAATCCATTCCTTCCACTTTCCAGCTAACCTGTACGGATATATCATTTTCTGCTGACACGTTCTTCAGTTTTATACCGGCAAATTTACGATACGGCAAACCCACTCGGGGGTTAAACAGCGAATATTAACTACACCTGGTTGCAAACCCTGCCGGAAATGCGGGTTGCCGGCCCTATTTCCGGGAACAATGGCCCCGGTCTTCGGGAATTGCAAAACGCATCAAACAACCTGGTTCCCGGCAGCTTCATCAACTTACTTACTTTTGCAGCAAATTCTATTAACGCCATGGCAGAATGGGAGTTTACGCTGGATCAGTTACCGGATGTGGCCGGGGCGTTCCGGCAGCAGTTTGTCGTATACCCGGTAATTGCATTTCATGGAGAGATGGGTGCCGGCAAGACCACGTTTATACATGCCATCTGTAAGGCTATGCGGGTTAATACAAAGCTGAGCAGCCCAACTTTTTCCATTATAAATGAATACAGTTATGATAACGGCACGGTTTATCATATCGATCTCTATCGTTTAAACAACGACGCCGAAGCCATTCGCGCAGGGGTGGAAGAATGCATTTACAGTGGCAACACCTGCCTGGTGGAATGGCCCGAACGGGCGCCGGGTATATTTCCTGCGGCTACATTACATGTTTACCTGGAGGCAACCGACGGTCACACCCGGCGTATGCGGGTAGCGGATAAATAAGTATATTTGACAGCTGGCAACACGGAGGTTGCAGGCGAATTGTGTAATGCCGGTTCCTGGAAGAGCCGGTATTCATGCAATAGTAACCTGGTAACACAACCATAACAGCCATAGCAGCCAATACAACTATTTTGCATGTCTCAGCCAAAACCAATTATCAGCACCTCCTTTAGTTATGAAACCCTGGAAGAAAAACTGGATGTAAAACCGCGCGGTTCCGAACTGGTGATTGGAATACCAAAGGAAACGGCATTCCAGGAAAACAGGATTGCCCTAACACCCGATGCGGTGGGCGTGCTGGTGAGCAATGGCCATCATGTAATTATAGAACACAATGCCGGCGATGCCGCGCATTACCGCGATAAGGACTACAGTGAAGCGGGCGGCAAAATTGTATATGAAAAAGCCGAAGTATACCGGGCGCCGCTGCTGGTGAAAAGCGCTCCTGTTATTGAAGAAGATCTCCCTTTCTTGCAAGCCAACCAGGTTATTATTTCACCCATTCATCTAAGCGTACTGAAGGCCGAGATACTGGAAAAGATGATGGAGAAAAAAATAACCGCTATATCTTTTGAGAACTTAAAAGACGACAGCGATTCATATCCCATTGTACGCAGCATGAGCGAGATTGCCGGCAGCGCGGTCATGCTGATTGCCGGACAATACCTGGGCTCGGCCAACCATGGAAAAGGCGTTTTACTGGGGGGCATTTCCGGGATACCACCCACAAAAGTGATTATCATTGGTGCGGGTATTGTTGGCGAGTTTGCGGCAAGGGCTGCGCTGGCCCTGGGCGCCTCCGTTAAGATATTTGACAACAGCGTATATCGTTTAAAACGCCTGCAAAATAATATTGGCCAGCGTATGTGGACCAGCGTTATTGAGCCGCGTATTCTTGCCAAACAACTAAAAACCTGCGAAGTTGCAGTAGGTGCCCTTGGTTCAGACAGCGGGCGCACCCCGCTGATAGTTACAGAAGAGATGGTTAGCAATATGCGGCCGGGCAGTGTGATCATTGACGTTAGCATTGACCGGGGTGGCTGTTTTGAGACATCTGAGATTACCACGCATGAGCATCCCATCTATATGAAATACGGCGTAGTACATTATTGCGTGCCCAATATACCCTCCGGTTTTGCCCGTACGGCATCACAAGCCATCAGCAATGTGCTGATGCCGTTGCTGATGGAGGCGGGCGACGAAGGCGGTTTTGAGAACCTGGTATGGCACCAGGTACACCTCCGCAGCGGCATCTACCTGTTTAAAGGAGCCCTTACCAATTTTTATCTGAGCCAGCGCTTCGATTTAAAATATACCGATCTGAATTTATTGATTGCCAGCCAGCGATAGGGGCTGTTTTGTTTTCCCAATGGCCGTCAGGTGCGGCAACAGGTCTGTTTATTTTATCTCCATCATATTAATTCGCAATTTGCAAAACCCGAACTCGGCTTCATCATTACTACTTACAATCACCACGCGGTTTTTACAATAGGTTTCTATGAGAACCTGGTACAACGCAATTCCGGCACTGTCTAAATTGGTACAGGGCTCATCTAATAGCACTACTGGCACGTCAGAAAAAATGGCCTGGGCCAGTTTTACCCGCTGTTTCATGCCGGAAGAATAATAACGGATTTGTTTATGCGCGGCCGTTTCCAGTGCCACCATGGAAATGATTTCGCGGATGGACAGGGCCGGCAACAGGGTTTTAAAGGTTTGATGAAATTGCAGGAACTCCGTTACTGTCATTTCCTCCACCACTTCAAGATAAGGGGCGGCAATGGAAATATGGCTGAACAGGTTCTCCGTACCATTTTCCGGCTTTGCGTGCAGCCCCTCATACCCCAGGGTTCCTTCGTTCAGCGCTACCGCACCGCAGATGACCTGCAACAGGGTGGACTTGCCGGAACCGTTTGGGCCCACAATGGCATAGCTGTTTCCTGCACTAAATTGGTAATTAAAATGACGGAAGATCCAGTCTCGGTTGAAACGTTTGCCCGCATCAGATAGCGATATCGTCATCGGTGTTTCCTTTTGTATAACGCTTAATGATGCCACGGTTGCTGTCACGTACAAAGGTTACGATTTCATCCCGTTCATCCGAAGCGGCAAATTCTTCTTCCAGGAATTCAAGGGCCTGGCTGGTATTCATACCCTTGTTGTAGATGATGCGATATATTTCCAGGATATGGTTGATCTTGTCTACGGTGAACCCTCGGCGTTTCAGTCCCACGGAATTTACACCGGCATAACTTAAGGGCACGCGGCCGGCTTTTATATAGGGTGGCACATCCTTGCCCACCAGGGAACCGCCGCTTACAAAAGAATGCTGGCCAATCTGAACAAACTGGTGTACGGCGCACATGCCTCCCAGGATGGCCCAATCGCCCATAATGACATGGCCGGCTACCTGTGTATTGTTGCTCATAATACAGTTATTGCCAATGATGCAATCGTGGGCAATATGACTATAAGCCATGATAAGGCAATTTTTGCCTACCCGGGTAACCCAACGGTCCTTGGTGGCCCGGTGTATGGTAACAAATTCACGGATGGTGGTGTTGTCGCCTACTTCTACGCGGGTATTTTCTCCTTCAAATTTCAAATCCTGGGGATCGGCCGCTATTACGGCGCCGGGGAAAATGCGACAATTTTTACCAATCTTGGCGCCTTCCATAATGGTAACATTGCTGCCAATCCAGGTACCTTCGCCCACTTCAACATTCTGGTGAATAACCGTGAAGGGGTCTATTTTTACATTGGTTGCCAACTTTGCATTAGGGTGCACGTAGGTATGGGGGTGAATCATTGTATTTAAGTTCTTGAGAATTGGTTTGTTGCTGGCAATGATCTCATTGCTCCCAACAGGGCTTAACTTCGCTCGATTTGTTTGTTGATTGGGTTTCAATTAATCGGTTGAATATGAAAAAATAAGCCCGCCTGTATGCAAAAGTATAAAAAAGCACGAAAGCAGCTAAAACATTAATTAACGGATGTTAGTAACGTCATTTACCCGCTTCGTGTTGCCTAAGGTAGACTTCGTTTTTGTTTAATAATTGTTAAGCTTGCCCGGTACTAACCCGGCTTACCGGTTATACTCTTTTTACCAGTTGGGCTACTAGGTCTGCTTCTGTTGCAATTTTATTGCCAATATATACGGTGCCGTGCATTTCACAGATGCCCCGTCTTATCGGCGATATCAGTTCCATCTTTAGGATCATGGTGTCACCCGGCACTACTTTTTGTTTGAATTTGCAATTGTCGATCTTTAAAAAATAGGTATCGTAGTCGCCCGCAGGCATGCTGTTGATGCATAAAATGCCGCCTGTTTGTGCCAGCGCTTCTACTTGCAATACGCCGGGCATCACCGGATTACCGGGGAAATGTCCCACAAAATGGTGCTCGTTAAAAGTTACGTTTTTGATGCCTACAATGTGTTTGTCGGTAAGTTCAATAATCTTATCAACCAGTAAAAAAGGATAGCGGTGGGGTAGTTTTTTTTCTATCTGCTGGGCATTGTATAATGGGGGTTGGTTGGGATTGTATACGGGTATATCCTTAGTGTGTTTATTCTTTTTTATGTACTGTTTTATTTTCCGGGCAAAATCTACATTGGTGGAATGACCGGGCCGGTGGGCGATAATATGCCCTTTTATGGGGAAGCCTATCAGGGCCAGGTCTCCGATTACATCGAGCAATTTATGACGGGCAGGTTCATTGGGATAACGAAGTTCCAGGTTGTTCAGATAGCCTTCGCTTTTTACCTCAATTTTATCCCTGCCAAATACTTTTGCCAGCCGGTCCATTTCTTCCGAGGTTACCGGTTTGTCAACCACCACAATCGCGTTGTTGATATTACCGCCTTTTATCAGGTTGTGTTCCAGCAACAGCTCCAGTTCATGCAAAAAGCAAAAGGTACGACAGGGTGCTATCTCTGTTTTAAAATCACTCATGGTTTTCAAACCTGCATGCTGGGTGCCCAGTACGGGGCTGTTAAAATCAATCAGCGTTGTAATCTTATATTCAATGGCCGGCATGGCCACCATTTCCACCCTTTTTACTTCGTCGTAATGGGTAATATTGGTGTCGATGGTATACCAGGCTTTGGCGGCGTCCTGTTCTATCACCCCCGCATCTTCTATGATTTCCACGAAGGGGGTTGAGCTGCCGTCAATAATGGGTGTTTCTGGGCCGTTTATTTCTATCAGGCAATTGTCTACCCCCATGCCAACCAGGGCTGCCAGTACATGCTCTACGGTACTCACTTTGGCGCCATTGTCTTCAATGGTGGTGCCACGCGATACATCCGTGACCAGGTCGCAGTCTGCTTTAATAATAGGCTGGCCGGGCATATCTATCCGCTGGAACTGGTAGCCAAAACCGGGGTTGGCCGGTTTTAATGTCATATCCACATTAATACCGGTATGAAGACCGGTACCAGAAATGCTAATCGCGGATCCTAAAGTGTGCTGTTTATCGGGATTGAAATGTGGGTTCATGAATCAAAAATAAATTTAATAATTCCTTCTAGCCGGTTCTGTGCCTTCAAACCGGCGGCAAAGATAATTATTCAGTCGTTAATGGAAGGAATAGAGAAAACGGTTGATAATTAATCAATTGGAGTGGGTATCTGCAAATGGTTTAATTCCAGGACGGAAAGCTTCACGGTTTGAACCGGAATAAAACTATGACCTGTGTGGAGGGGTTGCCCGCAGGGCAGGCAGGGTGAGAGATAAATCCGGGCCGGGCTTTGTAGCTTTGGTGATATGCTGTCTGTACGCCACGAAGTGTTTATTGAAGTTGCCACCCAGCTTAGTTTTTCAAGGGCCGGCCAAATCCTTTTTATCAGTCAGCCGGCCATCAGCAAACATATCAAGGCGCTGGAAGAACATTATAAGACCTCGCTGTTTGAACGTAAGGGAAATACCATTTTGCTAACCGCTACCGGCCGCATCCTGTACGATCGGCTATTACAGGCGAAAAACATTCAGCAGCAACTTGAATTTGAGATAAGCACCGTAAAGAACCGGTTAAAAGCAAAGGGTCAACTTCGACTGGGCGCCAGTACTACCGTGGCGTTGTACATTATTCCAAGGGTATTGTCCGAGTTTCACCAAACCTATCCCGATATCAAGATAAGCCTGCTGAACCGTAATACGGATACCATTGTTCAGGCCTTGCTGAACAATGATATTGATGTTGGCATTGTGGAGGGCAATAAAAAGATCAATGCCATCAGCTACCAGCCTTTTATGACCGACGAGGTAGTAGCGGTTTGCTCGGCCAAAAGCCCCATTGCAAAAAAACAAACCATTACCATCCAGGATATCCGGCAGCTGCCAGTAGCGTTGCGCGAACAGGGTTCGGGTACCCTGGCCGCACTAAAAGGCAGTCTCCAAAAACATAAGATTAAGATATCCGACCTGCATGTGGGGATACGGCTCGCCGGAACAGAAGCGCTTAAAAATTTCCTAAAAGAAGATAATTGTCTTGGATTTTTGCCAAGACGTGCATTGTTAAAAGAGCTACGCGATGGGGAACTGGTGGCCATAAAAATTGACCAGCTGCACATTATCCGCGATTTCCATTTTATACAGCGGCAGGGCGCGGAAAACGACGGCATCAGCAGGGCCTTTATAAAATTTGCCAAGATGCACTATATACGTTAACCGGGCGGGCCGCCGCCGGTGCCCGCACAAGGGTACTGCAATCCTCTATAACATTTTGTTATGTGTCATAATGTTTAGCTATTGGTTTGGTTATAACGGGTTAACTAGTTTTACATCGTGACGGCTCTACCGGATATATTCTCTTATGCTGCCTGCCTGGAATGTTCCAGTTGCAGGAAAGCCTATTCCATAACGGGTGTTCATACTTACGCCAGCTGCTGCAACCGGCCCCTGCTGGTTAAATACGATCATCCCATTGGTTTTTATAAAGAAGACCTGGTCTTTCGCGAAAAAAACATGTGGCGGTATTTTGAAGTATTGCCGGTGATGGAAAGAAAAGACATTGTTTCGCTGGGGGAGGGCATGACACCGATTTTGACACTGGAAAAACTGGCTGCCCGGAATGGCTTTGCCGACCTGCTGATGAAAGACGAATCATTGAATCCAACCGGATCTTTTAAAGCACGTGGGTTAAGTGCGGCGGTGTCAAAAGCAAAAGAACTGGGCGTGCAAAAATGCATCGTGCCAACGGCGGGTAATGCCGGGGGCGCCCTGGCGGCTTATTGCGCAAAGGCGGGCATGGAATGTACGGTGGTAATGCCGCGCCATACACCAGCCTTGTTTAAACAGGAATGTGAGTTATATGGAGCGGAACTGGTATTGGTTGACGGGTTAATCAATGATTGCGCAAAAAAAGTTGCTGCAATAAACCAATCCGGCGATTACTATGATGTATCCACGCTGAAAGAACCTTACCGGCTGGAAGGGAAAAAAACAATGGGTTATGAAATAGCCGAACAACTTAACTGGCAATTGCCGGATGTGATTATTTATCCTGCCGGTGGCGGTACTGGTTTAATTGGCATCTGGAAGGCTTTCCGGGAATTGATAGACATGGGTTGGATAGAGGGGAACCACCTTCCCAAAATGATTGCGGTGCAAAGCCGGCAATGCGCACCGGTGGTGCGGGCGTTTTACAATGCCAACAACTGGATGGAAGGGTTTGAACCCCGGCCCTCGCTGGCAAGCGGCCTGGCCGTGCCCTATCCTTTTGGAATGGATATGATGCAGGAAGTGCTGCAGGAAAGCAATGGGATGGCCCATGCCGTAAGCGAGAAAGAAATCATGAATGCCGTAAAGGAGATAGCGCGCACAGAAGGCATGATTGTATCGCCGGAGGGCGCTGCAACCTGGCAGGCACTTAGGCATTTACGCAATACTCATGTAGTAGACTCCGCAGATAAAATTGTACTGCTGAATACGGGAAGCGGGTATAAATATTTCGAGAATTTTGTATAGCCAGCATCTTTTTGCAACTGGTTGACGTGTCTGCAACAGCATCCTATCCGGTTATTTTTTCCGCCATCAGCTGTTTTACCAGCTGCTCCAGTTCCTGTAACCGTTTTTCTATTTCGGGCAGGTTGCGGGCAACCGCCTGTGCGCGAATGGCCTGATTATAAGTGTAGGCCGGGCTGCCAGTAACTGCGGTATTTGCTTTGAGCGACTTTCCCAGGCCGGCCTGCGCATTTACCTTTGAGCCATCGGCCAGTTGCAGGTGCCCTGCAATACCCGCCTGGCCGCCAATCATTACCTTATTACCTATTTTTGTGCTGCCGCTGATGCCTGCCTGTGCAGCAATAACGCTCGACATGCCAATTTCCACGTTGTGCGCTACCTGTATCAGGTTGTCTAGTTTAGCACCTTTTCTGATGATAGTGGAACCTATGGTAGCCCGGTCAATTGCGGTGTTGGCGCCGATTTCTACTTGGTCTTCAATTACTACATTGCCTATTTGCGGCACTTTTTTAAAGCTGCCATCTGCCTGCGGTGCAAACCCAAATCCGTCGCTGCCAATAACGGTACCGGCATGCACGGTAATGTTTTTTCCCAATACACAATCGTGGTAAATCTTTACACCGGCATGTAAAATTGTATTGTCGCCTACCCGTACATTATTGCCCAGGAAAACATGCGGAAAGATCTTTACATGGTTACCCACCACCACATGCTCTCCCAGGTAGGCCAGCGCCGCAATAAAGACATTTTCACCCAATACCGCGGTTTTGGCAATATAGGAGGGTTCCTGTATGCCCACCATCTGCTGCGAAACAATCTCCTCGTATTTGGACAGCAGGGTGGCAAAAGCGGTATAAGCATCCGGCACCCGTATCAGCGTGGCAGACACCGGTTGTTTTAATTCCTGCGTTTCGTTTACAATTATCACCGACGCACCGCTGCTGTATAAATATTCTTCATATTTGGGATTGGCCAAAAACGCCAGTTGGCCGTGCTGCGCCTCCTCAATTTTTCCAAAAGAAGTTACCTGCGCAGTTGAATCGCCTTCTGTTCTACCATTGATAAGCATGGCTATTTGGGCGGCAGAAAAAGTCATAGATAATAAGTTAAAGATTTGTGCTGTTGGTTTGCAGCCCGGATCTGCGGTCAATGGCTGTAATAACAAATATAAAATTTTTTCATGGGGCGCGACAGATTGTGTTGTATCAGGGCATTATCAACTTTTGAAATGTCTTTTATACTTCCATCTTTAAACAGGATATTGATGTGTTCTTCCGTAGGGTCATACGTGGTATTAACGGCTTCCCCTGTAAATACCAGGTAGGCTGCTTCCGTTTCGGAGATAAGCAGTTTGTCACAAATATTATTCCGCAGCGTTTGTACATCGGCGGGGCTAAATGGTTCCTGTTGAAATTTAACTTTTAATAGGCGCCGTTCCACCAAGCAGCGGCACAGCAGCGATAATATCCGGTCCGGGTAAAACATCCAGTTTTTGATAGTGCTTAATACATCATAATCATCCAGGATGCAAAACTTGTCCAGGTGCAGGGCCATGTTCTGGCTGGCTTCAGGGTGTTGCAGAAAAAAATCAAGACCCGGCGTGGAAGCTTTTAAGGTTTCGCCGCGGCCAATGAGTTCTTTGGCCCTTTCCATAATTTTTACCACGGTTTTTTCTGCACTTACCACGGTTTTATGCAGGTACACCTGCCAGTACATGAGCCTTCTGGAAACCAGGAATTTTTCGATTGAATAAATGCCTTTTTCTTCCACCAGCAGTTCTCCTTCCTGCACGGCAAGCATTTTTAAGATGCGGTCATACCCTATCACACCCTCGGATACGCCCGAAAAAAAACTATCCCTGGTAAGATAATCCATCCGGTCTACATCCAGCTGCCCGCTGATGAGCTGGCGCAGGAAGGGCTTGGGGTAATGGCCGGTAAATATGCTGATGGCGGTTTCCAGCTTTCCTTCCATTTCCTTGTTCAGCCGGCGCATAATTAGCAAAGAGAGATCTTCATGATGTACGTTTTCCAATAACCGGTATTCAAGCGCATGTGAGAACGGGCCGTGACCTATATCGTGTAAAAGAATGGCCAGTTTGGCTCCCAGTTCTTCATCCGCCGTTATTTCGATGCCTTTGCTTTTCAGTTCGTTTAAAGCACAGCACATAAGATGATAGGCACCCAGCGAATGGTGCAGCCGGGAATGCACGGCACCGGGGTATACCAGCGATGCAAAGGCCATCTGGTGTACGCGCCGCAAACGCTGGTAATAGGGATGCGCAATTACCCGCAGCAGCAAGGGATGGTCAATAGTAATAAAGCCGTAAACAGGGTCATTAATTATTTTTCTTGCAGCGAGAGCCATTTACTGTTGTTTATTTGTTAAACACACAAGTCGTGCAGCGTGCAAAAGTACAAAGGCTGGATAGATAAATTATATTTGTTTGCAGCGGATCGCAGGTCGATGAACCCGTTACCCCGCACAGACCGCAACCTGAAAAGCCTTAACTTACTGCCAGGACCTTCATTTAAACTATAATCAAACATGGCTTTAGCAACAATCCTCTGGGTAGATGATGAAATAGAGAGTTTACAATCGCAGAAATTATTTTTGGAGAATAAAGGCTACACGGTACACACCCTTACCAACGGCTTCGATGCCATTGATTATGTAAAGGAACACCTGGTAGACGTAGTGTTGCTGGATGAATCCATGCCGGGTATTACGGGCCTGGAGACCATTGCCAAAATAAAAGAGATAAACCAGCAGGTACCCGTTGTACTCATTACAAAAAATGAGACGGAAAACATTATGGATGAAGCCATCGGCAGCCAGATAAGCGATTACCTGATAAAACCGGTTAACCCAAACCAGGTATGGCTAAGCCTCAAAAAGATACTGGACAATAAACGGCTGGTGGCGGAAAAGACAACTTCGGCCTACCAACAACAGTTCCGGAACCTGTTTATGGCGCTTAACAGCAACCCCGATTACAACGAATGGATGGATATTTATAAAAAGCTGGTGTATTGGGAACTTGAAATGGGCAAGAGCGACAGCCCCGAAATGATGGAAGTTTTTCAATCACAGAAACAGGAGGCCAACACCGAGTTCTTTAAATTTATTTCAAGGAATTATTTGTCCTGGATACGTCCCAAAAACGGCCAGGCGCCGGTGATGAGCCATACGCTGATGCAGCAAAAGGTTTTTCCCGCAGTGGAAAAAGGAGTTCCCGTTTTTTTTATTTTAATTGATAACCTGCGTTTCGACCAGTGGAAAGCGATACAACCCATTTTCGCGGAAAGTTTTCGGATCACCGAAGAAGAAACGTTTTACAGTATATTGCCAACGGCCACCCAGTATTGCCGCAATGCCATTTTCGCCGGTCTGATGCCGTTAGATATTGAAAAACAGTTTCCCAACCAGTGGAAAAATGATGAGGAAGAAGGGGGTAAGAACCTGTACGAAGAAGATTTTTTGCGGGGTCAGCTAAAACGGTTAAAAAAAGACAATATCAAAGTATCTTATACCAAGATCGTAAACAACCATGCCGGCCAGGACCTGGTTAACAATATACACAACCTCCTGGGCAACGACCTCAACGTGATCGTGTATAATTTTGTGGATATGCTCAGCCATGCAAGAACCGAAATGGAAGTGCTGAAGGAACTGGCGGGCGACGAAATGAGTTACCGGTCTCTCACACGCAGCTGGTTTGAGCATTCACCCCTGCACCAGGCGCTTAAAAAGATTGCCGACAAAAAAATAAATATTGTACTAGCAACCGACCATGGTACCGTACGGGTAAAAACGCCCAATAAGGTTATCGGGGATAAACAAACAACTACCAACCTCCGCTACAAACACGGCCGCAACCTGAATTACGAGCCAAAAGAAGTACTGGCCTTTCGTGACCCCAAAGAAGCCGGGCTGCCGATGCCTACGGTCAATTCATCTTTTATCTTTGCAAAAGAAGACGGGTTTCTGTGCTACCCCAATAACTACAACTATTATGTAAATTATTACCGCAATACTTTCCAGCACGGGGGTATCAGCCTGGAAGAAATGATTGTGCCCGTGATCCAGATGACGAGTAAGTAACCTTCGGGTTCCCAGCGTTAAACGGTGAACCTTGACCCGGAACTATTAATTCTTTGTGGAAAAACAATGCCGTGCTTTATCATGCATCACCCCATACCGGGTTATTTTTGTAGCCGCTAATCGTACATTAGAAATAGATATGAAATACAACCAGTCTGCGCTTGATAAAATAGAAAAAATACTGGATGAAACCGGGTACGTGGTGCGGTATGAAAGAGGCAATTTCCAGAGCGGTTACTGCATCCTGGAAGAACGTAAAGTAGTAGTGCTGAATAAATTTCTCCAGATGGAAGGCCGTATCAATACGTTAATTGATATTATTCCCCAGCTTTCCATTACGCCCGGTCTGTTAAGCCCCGAGGCCAGGAAGACTTACGAAACCGTACTGGCAAAATACGAGGAAGAAGAGAAATAAGCGCAGCCATGGCAGCGCCCTTTAGCGTTTTAACACCTAACTTAGGGTCTGTTTTCACCACCTAAGTTAATGGCAGGTCCATTGCAGAACATCATGAACGCTTCATCTCCCCCACTAACGATAACATTTCTTGGAACCGGTACCAGCAGCGGCGTGCCCATGATTGCCTGTCCCTGCGAGGTCTGTCATTCTTCAGAT
>JBDTVE010000104.1:0-1752 GCA_040007355.1 Bacteroidota bacterium
GCGGATTTTTTTAACTCGGATTTTATCTACAATATCGAGATGTCGAAAGCGATCCAGCGCCATGAGTCGGGCGACGCACTGGTGATAGGCATTGTAGTTAGCCCATGTTTATGGGAAGAAACACCCCTGCGAAAAATCCAGATGATTCCCCGGGACGGCAAATGCGTGACTTCAAATGAAGACCGCAGCGAGATATGGAAAACAGTGGCTACCATTATCAGGGATACCATTGCCGTAAGAAACGGGCAGCAAAAAAGAAAGGGCGGCTGGGAAAATCCCGTTGATAAAAAAAGTACCGGTATGCAACAGGAGCCCGTGATGTGATAAACCATCTATGACCTGCAGTTGCGCAAACGCAACGGTTGGGAGGGTATGCAGCGCTACCCCGGTGCTGCGTTTATGCCACACCTTGAGTTCCATACTGTCTTTTTATTCCCCATTCTATGCCATTAAAATTTTATACGATGCGTTTAAACCGCTGGTTTTTAGCAATGGCCAATATTGGCTCCGCTATCCGGGCCTGGCAATAGTAGTGGAACAGGATTTGAACAACAGAATAACAGGAATAACCAATGCGGAGTATATGAAACACGATGTAATTATTATTGGCGCCGGCGCGGCGGGTCTGATGGCTATGCAAGATCTGCTGGAAACCGGTCGTAGTGTTTGTCTGCTGGAAGCATCTTCCATGGCGGGCGGACGCATAGCCACCCTGACCGAAAAAGGGTTCGACAGACCCGTGGAAACCGGGGCCGAATTTGTACACGGCAAATTGCCGCTTACATTAAGCCTGCTCGACAAAGGCGGCATAGGATATACCGCAGTTGAAGGCCACATGATAAGCATAAAACAGGGCCAATGGCAAAAAAACCAGGCGCCTGATCCCCATTGGGCTGCATTCATGCGTCGTTTAAATGAATTAAAGACCGATACAAACATCGAACAGTTCCTAGTCCGGCATTTTGACGGAGACCGCTATGCTTCTCTGCGACAGGCCGTACAACATTACGCAGAAGGGTTCGACCTGGCAGATACCAGCAAGGCCTCTGCCCTGGCGGCACAACTTGAATGGGGGCAGGAACCGGAAACACAATACCGGGTAACAGGCGGATATTCCCAACTGGTTGATTTTTTACTGGAAGAATGCGCCCGCCTCGGAGGCGTCCTTCATTTTCATACCTGCGCCACCCATATCACGCACAGCCCCCAGTCAGTTGCGGTGCAAACAAACGATAATCGCGTGTTTCAGGCCGCTGCAGTACTGGTTACTGTTTCTGCCGGTGTATTGCAATCGGGCACCCTGCAATTTATTCCGGCTCCCGACCCCCTATTTGAAAACGCCATCCACGAACTGGGGTTTGGAGATGTGATTAAAATATTGCTACAGTTCAATTCAGCTTTCTGGACAAACCATTCAACCAGCGCCGGCTTCCTGTTAAGCAATGAAGCCATACCAACCTGGTGGAACCAATTGCCCCGGGAAGACAAACTCCTTACAGGCTGGCTGGGCGGTCCCGCAGCCAGCGCTTTATCGGGCCATACCCCCGCAGCATTGCTGCAAACCGCACTGAATTCCCTTTCCGCAATTTTTCATTTGTCTACAACTGATCTGCAGGCGCAGTTGACTCACCACCGGGTAGTGCGCTGGCAACGCCATCCCTATATACGGGGCGGTTATAGCTACGAGACTACCGGTGCCGCAGCTGCGAAAAAAATATTGTCGCACCCTATTCACGGAAACATCTTCCTGGC
>JBDTVE010000105.1:0-2593 GCA_040007355.1 Bacteroidota bacterium
GATTTTGGACAAGGAATGAAATAACAAATATCTTTCAGTTCTTTTGTATCAAGCACCAACACTTCTGTCAACATTTCCGAAATAGCCGAATGTGTTTTCTCACTGTATGTGTTGTGCGCATATTTTACATTTTCTTTGACTGCTTTACCGGCTTTCAGGTATTCCTCTGCTTTCTTCCAGTTTACTGCCATTATAAAATCTTTGTCACGCTGAGACGCGTTAACTTCAAGCAATGTGTTTGCCTGTTCTGTATTATAACAGCTAAAGAAAAACCAGCCACTGGACTTGCCTTTACCAGAATGGCTCAAATCAAAATCTACTGCGGGGCATCGCAACTGGAAGGCAATAGCCATCTTTCCGGTTGTTTTGTCAACACTGATAAAACTAATGGAACCCTTAAAATTTTTCCTGTAAGAGTTGATGGGCACATCTCCATTGGCATTGTCTGGCGGCACGCTGAAACGGGTACCAGCAATCACATACTCTGTGTTTTCCGTTATAAAAGGCGATGAGTGATTACCGGCGCTATTGGGGATTTCAATAATTTCCGCCGTATGAAATGTAGTAAGATCAATCCTGGCAACGCGCGGAGTATTATTGGCATTGGCAAAAATCCAACGGCCATCAATTTCACCATTGGTTTGCGAGAGATCTTCATGGTGTAAGTCATCCCAGGGTACAAAACCATGAGATGTATTGAGCATGGGTTTGCTTTCCTCACTATAGCCATACCCTTTTTCAGGATCCACGGAGAACACCGGAATCACTTTCAGCAAACGTGCTGAAGGCAAGCCATACACACTCATCTGTCCGCTAAAACCACCAGAAACAAAATTGTAAAATTCATCGTATTTGCCCGGGGCTACATAGGTCTTGCTGGCAGCATCTCCGCTCACCGCATTACCCGCATTTTTTGGTTTGCACGACGAGATACTGGTAATAACGGTTGTACAAACTGTACCGTAAAACAAAAGCGAACGAAAGTAATTCATAACTGCATTTTTGAATTTAAAAGAATTGTTTTATTATTTCACCCCATCGTTTTTCCGCATAAATTCATAGATGTTTCTTGCATCCTCATCGCTTAAATTCTGATTGGGCATCCTGACGAGGCAAAGTTCCAGCATCGCCTGTGCTTTAGGATCTTTATCTATCATCACGTCGGGATTGGTGGCAAAGTTCATTATCCACTCAGCACTATGCCTTGCGGTTACCCCTTTCCAGCCGGGTCCAACTAATTTTTCGTCGGTGGTTTTATGGCAGGCACTGCATTTAACCGAATAGATCTTGCTGCCTGCTTCCGCTTTGCCGGCATCCAGTGTTTTAGCAATCTGAACGTCTGAAAATTTTCCTTCTCCTCTGGCAGGATCATAAGAAGGATTGCCATCTGATGTTACTTTTTTTTCTACACCGGGCACCACATCGCCGGATTTCTTATTATCCGCATCGTTCCCACATGAAGCTACCGCTAGTGCCATAATACCCAGTATAACCAGCTTTTTCATAATCTATAATTTTAATTTTTAATAATTTGGCTGTGCAAGATTAAACAGACCCACAGCATCATTTTATGCGTTCAGTCATAAACCAGCCCGAAAGGCCTTCCCTGTTCGGCATACACGACCTAATCGTTCGTAAGTTCTTGCATATCAATTTGGTATAAAATTGGTTTGTTCCGTATATGACATTAATCATATCAGTACCTTACCAGTATCATTCTCCGCCGGGTAGTACCGGGATAGCTTTGACAAATTGTTAAAACTAAACTTGTTACTGTTGTTTACAAGATGTCAAAGGTTTTTAAATAGCTTTGAGAAATTCTTAAACCCAAACAATATGCTATGATCATAGATATTGATTTATTACTTTCCTGGGGCGCCTCTTATAAAAACATAGCAATGCATGAAACCGTCTTCCAGGAAGGCACTGAAGGCCGGGTTTACTACCAGCTGGTAAGTGGTTCTATTAGCTTGGTAAACATTACGGACAAAGGTGGGGAATTTATACAGGATATTGTGTACCCAGGCGAAAGTTTTGGCGAATTTCATTTGTTTGACGATAGCGTCTATTCCACCTCCGCAATAGCAACAAAAGAATCAGTAGTTATCCGTTTGAATAAATCCAGCTTCCTGAATATGCTGAACGAACATCCTAAAATTCATTTTGCGTTCAGCAAAATGCTGACTGAAAAGCTTCGATTCAAATTTCTGCTACTGAAAGAGTTGGCTTGTTTTGGACCGGAACATCGTATTTCAACTTTGTTTGCACATTTTAAAAACACGAAAAAAAATATCTGCGACAATTGTCAGCAGATTAAAATAACCCGCCAGCAGATTGCCGATATGACAGGCCTGCGGGTAGAAACAGTTATCCGGAGTATTAGAAACCTTCATGATAAGGGAGTTCTGGTAATTAACAAGGGTAAAGTGTATTGCTGATTCCTTATCAGCCGCATAAGACAGGCTTTTTTATTTAATTTACTTCGCATTAACGAGACATGAACACCCCGCTTCAAAAATGGCTGAAGGTTAGCTTTTTTAATTTAATGATTGTTGCATTTCTAGGTATCATTCTCCGATATAAAATCGCTTTT
>JBDTVE010000106.1:0-16263 GCA_040007355.1 Bacteroidota bacterium
TACCGACCGGCTGGCCGGCAAACCCGTCGGAAAATTACACGGCGTTGTGGTGGCTATCAAGGATGTCATTTGCTATAAAGGACACGCCGTTACCGCCGCCTCCCATATTTTACAGGGTTTCACCGCTACCTACAATGCTACAGCCGTTCAGAAGCTGCTGGACGCCCAGGCCATCATTATCGGCGTTTGCAATTGTGATGAATTTGCCATGGGCTCCAGCAATGAAAATTCTTTTTATGGCTTCACCCGCAATGCACTGGATGAAAGCCTGGTACCCGGTGGCTCTTCCGGAGGTTCGGCGGTGGCGGTACAAGCTGGCTTATGCATGGTCAGTCTAGGAAGTGATACCGGTGGCTCTGTACGCCAGCCCGCTGATTTTTGTGGTATTGTGGGTCTTAAGCCCAGCTATGGCCGCATTTCCCGGTATGGGCTGATTGCCTACGGCTCTTCCTTTGACCAGATTGGCATTTTTGCCAAAAACATCCCCGATACGGCCCTGCTGCTGGAAAGCATTTCCGGGGAAGACGAATTTGACAGTACCGTATCGGATAAAGAAGTGCCTTCCTACACTGCCGCTCTTGAGGCGCCGGCCCCGGCACTGCGCATCGGGTACCTGCAAGAAGCCCTTGACCACCCCGGGCTCGACCAGGAAATAGGCCGGGAAATATCAGGGTATATCAGCCGCCTGTCCGCCCTGGGTCATCAGGTTAAGCCGGTAAGATTTGGACTTATAGACTATATCGTACCCGCATATTATGTACTTACTACCGCAGAAGCCTCTTCCAACCTCTCCCGGTACGATGGGGTGCGGTTTGGTTACCGCAGCACCCGGCCAGAAAGGGAACTGGCTGATTTTTACAAGGAAAGCCGGTCGGAAGGCTTTGGAAAAGAAGTAAAACGACGCATCCTGCTGGGCACCTTTGTTTTAAGCGCAGGTTATTTTGATGCCTACTTCACCCAGGCCCAAAAAGTAAGAAAAAAACTTTTAGACAAAACCAGGGAGATTTTTAACGATTTTGACGTTATCCTGCTTCCCACGGTGCCATCTACCGCATTTAAAATTGGCGAGAAAATGGACGATCCCATTGCCATGTATCTCGCTGATATTTATACAGTTTATGCCAATTTAGTGGGCATTCCCGCCATCTCTATTCCCCTTTTCAAACACCCTAATGGCATGCCTTTTGGCCTCCAGGTTATGACAAACCAGTTTTGCGAACTATCTTTACTCCGCTTATCGCACCAATTACTGGCTTAATAATTGTAATTTCCTCTGTCCGCAGCGCTTTTCAAGCCTCCGTTTCCTGTATCCTCCTGAAACAAATCATTGTCCAACTGTTCCGTTTAAATCTTGTAAACGTAAACTACAACAATGAAGAAGTTTTTATTACCCGTTGCTTATTTACTGACTTTTACACCTTTTACCATGGCTCAGCAGGCTGTTTCCCTGGAATCGTCTGCGGTGGCCATCCAGACCGTTTCAGCGGTAAAAGACAGCGTTGGAAGCCTTAACGCAACGGTCGCCGCATTCACCAAAAGAAAAACTTCCAGGGATCTCTTTGATAACGACCAGATTGCAATGGCCGGCCCGCGTTTAAATCCCCGTGCACTGGGTTTTGTACAGGACTATATAGAAAAAAACAGCGATGACCTGGAAGACATGAAGGGCTGGGGCAAACCTTATTTTAATGTAATGGATGGCATTCTCATTGCCCATAACCTGCCCAAGGAACTAAAATACTTGGCTGTTATTGAATCGCGTCTGCACACCAGCGCCGTTTCATGGGCTGGTGCCGTGGGCCCCTGGCAGCTGATGCCAGCTACCGCCCGGCTGTTGGGATTAAAGGTAAACCGCAAAATAGACGAAAGAAGCAATTATATAAAAAGTACCAATGCTGCGGCAAAATACCTGACTGATTTGTACGACCAATTTGGCGACTGGCTGCTGGTGATAGCGGCGTACAATGGCGGGGCCGGCAATGTTTTAAAAGCCATCCGCAAAAGCGGAAGCCACAATTTCTGGGATCTGCAGTACTACCTGCCCACAGAAAGCCGCAACCATGTAAAGAAATTTATTGCCACCCATTATATTTTTGAAGGACAGGGCGGTTTAACAACGCTTACTAAAAAAGAAACCGTTGAAAATTACGGTGAAAACGGCACCTATATCTTTAACCGCAGGTTGAGCGCCGGTGAATTGGAACAGGCCAAAACCCAGACCGTTTCCGGTAAATATTATTCCACCGTAATTGCAAAGAATATTGTGATGGAAATAGTGGATTTTAACCGGTATAACCCTGATTTTGATAAGGTGATGGGTAGTGCTGATAACAGCTATGATATCAAGCTGCCGCCCGCTAAAATGGAACTGTTCAATGCCAATAAATACCAGATCCTCAATGAGTCCATCCAGTTATTGCTGAACAGCGCCCTTAGTTCTTCCACGCCGCCTGCATCGTCCGCTTCAAAAGACAGCATGCAGATGGCAACAAAAATGGCCAGGAAATAACGTATTGGCACCAATCGCATGGGTATCGGCGCACCCGTAAAATTAGATCACCCGAGATAGGTCACCCGGATGATAGGTTACCCGAGATAGGTCACCTGCAAGGGGTGACCCTACGAGAACACATTTTTTATAGCCTCCGCCTTTAACAAACACTCTTCATATTCTTCTGCTGCGTTGCTGTAAAAGGTTATTCCCGAACCAACAAGATAGGAGAGATAGCGCGCTGTTTCATTGTACAGGATACTGCGGATAACGACGTTCAGGTCAAAATCGCCGCCGGGTTTTATATATCCTACAGCCCCGGAGAAAATGCCCCGCCGGCAGGTTTCGTATTGTTCAATCAGTTCCATCACCTTTTTTTTGGGTGCCCCGGTCATGGAGCCCATGGGAAAGGTTTTTTTTATGATATCCGTAAACAACAAACCCGGCTGCAGGCTGCCGCTCACTGTTGAGATCATCTGGTGCACCTGCGGAAAAGAATAAATGCCAAATAACTCTTCTACCTGCACGCTGCCTTCAACACATATCTTCGACAGATCGTTTCTCACCAAATCCACCACCATTACATTCTCGGAACGGTCTTTTGCGCTGTGGAATAAATGCTCCCTGTTCAGGGCGTCTCCTTCGGCATCCAGCGGGTTCCTGCGCCCTGTTCCTTTTATAGGCTGGGAGATAATGGTATCGCCTTGTTTTTTCAAATAACGCTCCGGGCTGGCACAAAGCAGGTACTTGTCACGGATCTTATAAAAAGCGGCAAATGGAGAAGGTGAAACAGCGCTCAGGGAGCGGTAAATGGTTAGCGGGTCTGCCTGTACGTTTTCGGCAAAAAATTCCTGACAGAAATTAATCTCGTAGCAATCACCGCGTAGTATATGACTGCGTAGCTTTTCAACGGTTTCCAGGTAAGCCTGTTTGGAAAACCGCGGTTGAAAATGGATCTTGTTGGTAGCACTAGGAAGGGTGAATGGATCCCGGCTAAGCGAAATAAAAACCTCTTGCGCTTTTTGCGGGCTGGCAGCGGCAATATGCAGTTCCTTTTTATTCAGCAACAAAACCGTTTCCGGCACAAAGAAAAAAAGATCAGGAAAACGGATATGATCGGGGTTGACCGAGAACACGGCTTCGGTTTCGTTTTTTAGGTCGTATCCAAGATGACCAAAAAGCCAGCCCCTCTGTTTTTGTTGAAACAGCTCCAATTGCCGGAAGGCTGTACCGGCAGGCGCTTCAACACAATCAACCATGCCGGCACCGGCAATGCATTCATAGGTTTGATGGTTGAAATGATACTGGTGGTTGTCTAGAAAACAACAGGTGCTGAACTGGTTTGCCCAACTCAGCACCTGGTGCTTTGTTCGTTCAAAATCGGTTACCGGAAAAGAAATAAAATTACTGTTCAATATATCGGCTATAAGCAGCGTGGAATTTAGCGGTCATCTGAACACGAAGGAAAAGCTGTTGCAGCTATATCAACCCGCGCTTAATAATCATCGTCCTCGTCGTCAAAACCGCTATCATTAAAGAGGTCCATTTCTTTAAATTCATCATCCACCCCCAGATCTTCGTCATCACCCTTGCCTTTTTTGGAAGCAGCAGCGCCACCCGTGGCGCTTTTTTTTGTCTTTGATTTTGGGATGTCAAATTCATCAAAGTCCGGATCCCAGTCTTCTTCTTCTTCTACTTTTTCCCAATCATCGGCTACTTCCACGTCATCCTCCTCGTCGTCCTCCTCTTCTTTTTTGCTTTTAGTTGCCGATTTTCCTTTAGCAGGCTTTGGAAGATCTTCCTCCTCATCGAGGTCATCATCATCATCGTCCAGTTGCTTTTTAGATTTGGGAGACAGCTTCTCCTCTTTTTCGTCTGCATCTTTTGGTGCAGCTTTTTTTGCTGGTTTGTCCTTACTTGACTTCGCCATGGTCTAATAGGATTTTGATTTGTGTAAAATTTCAGCGAAGTTTTTAATCCGCCAAATTTTTTTAAATATTTTTTCTGTTTTATTCAATGTTTATTATTTGTTCCCGGCCGGGTCCGTTTGAAATATGAGAAACATTTACGCCGATATACTGGTTGATAAATCCTACATAGGCTTTCATTTTCTCAGGCAATGCGGTGGCCGATTTCGCTGCAATGGTATCGCAATTCCAGCCGTCAAAGGATTTCCATATCGGCTCAATGGCATGGTGCATCATCTGAAAAGGCACTTCCCTTGTTTCTACGCCGTTTATCGAATAGGCGGTACACACTTCCAGGTCTTTAAAATTATCCAAAATATCCGCTTTCGTCATTATTACTTTTGTAACGCCATTGATCATACAGGCAAATTTCAATGCCACCAGATCAATCCAGCCGCAACGGCGCGGTCTGCCTGTAGTGGCACCAAATTCATTCCCCAACTTACGCAATTCTTCACCGGTGGCATCATTTAATTCGGTGGGAAAGGGGCCACCCCCCACTCTCGTGCAATAGGCCTTGGTAACACCCATTACATCGCGTATTTTCTGCGGTGCAATGCCCAGCCCCGAACAAATGCCGGAACTGGTGGTATTGGAAGAGGTAACAAACGGGAAGGTGCCGAAATCAACATCCAGCATGCTTCCCTGCGCGCCTTCCGCCAATACTTTTTTCCCCTGTGAAATTTGATCGTTGATAAAATATTCGCCGTTTACAATATTCAGTTGCCGGAGAAATTCTATGCCTTCAAAAAAATCATGCTCCCAGGCGCTAATGTCTTCATCAAAATTAAAATTGTCCAGCAATTGGCGGTGTTTCTGACGCAATTGTTCATAAGACTTTTTAAAATCGGGCGCCAGCAGATCACCTACCCGCAGGGCATTGCGGCCGGTTTTGTCCATATAGGCAGGGCCGATGCCTTTTAGCGTGGAACCTATTTTGTCGTTACCTTTAGAAAGTTCCGAGGCCTTGTCCAGCGCACGGTGCGTGGGTAATATAAGATTGGTCCTTTGTGAAATAAACAGGTTCTTTTTTACATCAACGCCAAAAGAAGCAACCAGATCGCATTCTTTTTTCAGGGTCACGGGGTCAAGCACCACTCCATTGCCCACCAGGTTTATTGTTTTTTCATGAAAAACGCCCGAGGGAATCTGGTGCAGAACCACTTTCTTACCGCCAACATAAAGCGTATGCCCGGCGTTGGGACCTCCTTGGAAACGTGCAATTACATCGTAATGAGGCGCAAAATAATCTACAATTTTTCCCTTTCCTTCGTCTCCCCACTGCAAACCCAATATCGCATCTACCATATAAAAATGTATGTTGAACTGTTATTGAGAAGTGGCAAAAATAACTGAATGAAACGATTTGTTTCAAAGAGTTTTCAATAAATTATTTTTATTTTTTTCTTCCGCTTTTTTATAGGATCAATTGTTTTTTTGCAAGCGGCACGTATTGCAGACGGGCCGGTGCTGCGGTATCGCACCGTATTCAAATCGGTGGCCCGGCTACCAGCTATTCCTTTTCGGCATCGTACCGGTCTACCGATTGAATACCATTTAATTTTAAAAGTTTTTCCACCAGGTTTTCCAGTTCTTCTTTATCGTGCACAAATACTTTGATATTGCCATGAAAGATGCCTTCGTTGGCTTCTACCGTTAGTGCGCTGATATTTATTTTCATCTCGCCCGAAATGAGATTGGTTATTTTATGAATAACACCTACATCGTCCAGCCCAACAATTTTTAAACCGGTCAGAAAAGAAATTTCTTTATTCTTGGCCCATTTTGTTTTTACTACTCGGTGACCGTAGTTCGACAACAATTTGGCGGCATTGGGACAATTGGTCCGGTGAATGGTAAGTCCTTTGCCGGTTGTTACAAACCCAAATACATCATCGCCGGGAATGGTTTACAGCAGTTGGCCAGGGTATACATGATTCTATCGCTGCTTTCACCAAAGATGATCAGTTCTGCATCCTTGCGAGCCAGGGAAGAAAGCGATCCTTCTCCTTTTATCTCCACCGGTGGCTTTACCGGCCGGGGCATTTCTATCCTGTCGCCCAGCACCTGGAACTCTTTCAATTCCTTTAGATCAATAGACTTTACGGCGATATCATAAAAGAGGTCAAGCGAAGAGTTGAGTTTATAAAAATTGGTGACCTCATCTATATTGTGCTGGTTGTATGCCGCGCCCAATCCTTCCAGTTTCTTCTGAAGCGTGTATTTGCCTTCTTCTGCAATACCCCTTTTTACTTCTTTCAACGCATCCTTGATTTTTGCTCTTGCCTTTGCTGTAACCACAAAACCAAGCCAGTCTTCCGTAGGTTTTTGTTTGCCCGAGGTTATGATCTCTACCTGGTCTCCACTGCGGAGTTTATGGCTGATGGGAACCAGCTTATGGTTTATTTTGGCACCGATACATTGCGAACCCACTGCGCTGTGAATAGAAAAGGCAAAATCCAGAGCGGTAGAACCCACCGGCAGCATTTTTACATCGCCTTTTGGCGTGTACACGTAAATATCTTCCGCCAGGAACGACATTTTAAAGTCCTGTAAAAAATCCACGGAATCCACGTCCTGGGTATTCAATACTTCACGTATCTGCTGGAACCATTTATCAAACCGGTTTTCATCTGCCGTGTCTTCCTTGTATTTCCAGTGCGCTGCCAGTCCTTTTTCGGCAATCTCATTCATCCGCCGTGTTCGAATCTGCACTTCCACCCATTTGCCCCGGGGACCCATTACCGTTGTGTGCAGGGCTTCATAACCGTTGTTTTTCGGATTGCTTAACCAATCGCGCAATCTTTCAGGCGATGGAGTATATTCATCGGTGATCATGGAATATACGCCCCAGCAATCCTGTTTTTCCCTTTCCTGCGGGGAGTCAAGTATAATGCGGATGGCAAACAGGTCGTACACCTCTTCAAAGCTTACGCTTTTTTTCTTCATTTTATTCCAGATAGAGTGTATGCTTTTAGGCCTTCCCTGTATCTCAAACAGATAATTTCCTTTTTCCAGCTTTTCTTTTATAGGGCGTATAAATTCGTTGATATACCGGGTACGCTCTCTTTTTGTTTCCGCCAGTTTGCGGGCAATTTCCCTATAGGTATCCAGCTCCAGGTATTTCATGGCCAGGTCTTCCATTTCTGTTTTGATATTATACAGACCCATGCGATGTGCCAGGGGGGCGTAGACATACACTGTTTCGGAAGATACTTTCAGCTGTTTTTCGCGTTTCATACTTTCCAGCGTACGCATATTGTGCAGGCGGTCGGCCAGTTTTATCAGTATCACCCGCGGATCATCCGTAAGAGTCAGCAGAATTTTTTTAAAATTTTCCGCCTGCTGCGATGCATTTACATCAATCACATTTGATATCTTGGTTAACCCATCCACGATGCGGGCGATTTCAATACCAAATTCGCGCTGCACATCATCCTGGGAAATATCGGTGTCTTCCACCGTATCGTGCAAAAGCGCGCAGATGGTGGAGCGAACACCCAGACCAATCTCTTCCACGCATATCTGTGCCACTGCCAGCGGATGCAGGATATAGGGTTCGCCGCTTTTGCGCCGCGTGGTTTTATGAGCTTCGGCCGACATCTCAAAGGCATGCCGGATAAGTTCCTTATCGCCAGGCTTTAACTTGGGTTTCAGGCTTCTTAACAAGGCCCGGTATTCGCGTAAAATGAGTTTTTTTTCCTGCTCTTCGTTAAGACTATATTTCGGTGTGGCGGCTACAGTATCCATGAATAACAAATTTACGAAAAAGCATGGGTTTTATACCCCAAAAAGCCTACTTTTGCCATCCCAAAATCTGAAATAAACCAACATAGAACGCGGATGTGGCGAAATTGGCAGACGCACCAGACTTAGGATCTGGCGCCGCAAGGCATGTAGGTTCGACCCCTATCATCCGCACTTTCCGGTAGATTGGCTGATCAGGAAATGATCAGCCAGCCGCCACTCAACCAATCAATTAAACAAATGGCAACAGTTACAAGAGAAAACATCGGTTTGTTAAATGAAAAGATCGTTGTTACCGTGGCGAAGGATGATTACCTGCCTTCTTTTGAAAAAGCGATCAAGAACTACAGCAAACAGGCCAATATTCCGGGTTTCCGCAAGGGTATGGTGCCTGCCGGAATGGTTAAGAAAATGTATGGTTCTTCTGTTTTTGCTGACGAAGTGTTAAAAAGCGTGGAAAAAGGGCTTTCCGATTATATGGTAAACGAAAAACTGGAAATCTTTGCGCAGCCCCTGCCATTACCAGAAAACGATGCCAGCAAGCTGAACATGAGCAACCCCGCGGAATACGCATTTGCGTTTGAAGTGGGCCTGAAACCCGAATTTGCGATCCCCGACCTAGGTACCGCTCCGCTTACCCGTTATAAAGTTACACCAACCGAAGAAAGCATTAATGACGAAATGGAACGGCTGCGCAGCGGCCATGGCAAAATATCCGAACCCGAAATGGTGACCAGCGACGAAGATGTGCTGAACATCAGTTTTACGGAAACTGATGCGGAAGGAAATGAAACCGAAGGCGGATTAAAAATAGATCATTCCCTGCCGGTAAAATATTTTAAAGAAGATTTCCGCGGCAGCCTGCAGGGCAAAAAGAAAGACGATTCTTTTGTGGTGCAGTTATCAGCTGCCTTTGATGAAAAAGAAAAAGACTTTATACTGAAAGACCTGGGCCTGGAAGAAAAAGACACCGACAAATTTTTCCGGTTGCTGATAACAAAGATCAACTTTGTAGAAAAGGCCGAACTAAATGAAGAATTTTTTAAAACGGCTTTCCCCGATAAAACAATCACCAGCGAAGAAGAGTTCAGGAATACGATAAAAGAAGGCATTCAGCAATACTGGGATGCACAAAGCCGCAATCAGTTGTCGGACCAGGTATACCATTACCTGCTTGACCATACCCAGATTACTTTCCCGGAATCTTTCCTGAAACGCTGGATGCAAAACGGCGGCGAAAATCCTAAAACACCCGATCAGGTTGAAAAAGAATATCCCTCTTTTATTGATTCACTGAAATGGACCCTGATTGCAGACCAACTGGTAAAAAATAATAATATTGAAGTAAAACCGGACGACCTCCGGGAATATGCCAAACAGCAATTGTTCAGTTATATGGGCGGCAGCGGTATGGACCTGGACCAGCCATGGGTAAACGATTATGTGGACCGCATGATGAAAGACAAGAAGTTTATAGAAGACAGCTTTCATCGCATACAGACAAACAAGATATTTGAACACGCCGATGTGCAGGTAAATGCAACAGTAAAGGAAATCACCACCGATGCCTTTGGAAAAATGCAGGAAGAACACCATCACCACCATTAAAAAAAACCCGCAATACAACAAAGAACCCCGGAACCCCCGGGGTTCTTTGTTGTATATATTCCCCCGCCGGTAAGAGATTGCCTGTATACATGGCAGGGCGCCAATTTGTCTGATTTTTTGGTTTGCATGGTATTTGGTAGCAACAATGAATTAAATTGCCTCACCAATAACAGAAATTATCATGATAGATCTAGGAAAAGAATTTGAAAAATATGCTGTGAAACACCGCGGCATTTCCAGCAACACGTTAAACGACTACCAACGATACGAGGTTACCAATCTTACTCCCAACATTATTGAAGAAAGACCCATGAATGTGGCTGTAATGGATGTCTACAGCCGCTTGATGATGGACCGTATTATCTTTCTTGGTTACCCCATCAATGATGAAGTGGCCAATATTGTAACTGCCCAACTGTTGTTTTTGGACAGCACGGACCGTAACCGCGACATACAAATGTATATCAACTGCCCCGGCGGCAGTGTGTACTCCGGCCTTGGCGTATATGATACCATGCAGTATGTAACGCCCGATGTGTCTACCATTTGCATTGGCATGGCGGCCTCCATGGGTCAGGTATTAATGTGCGCCGGTACAAAAGGCAAACGCACCGCTTTAAAACACAGTCGCATTATGATGCACCAGCCCAGCGGCGCCATTGGCGGACAGGCAAGCGATATTGAAATAACCGTAAATGAAATAAAAAAGCTTAAAAAAGAACTCTATGAAATAACGGCTTTTCATACGGGGAAAACACCCAAACAAATAGAAAAAGACAGCGAGCGCGACTACTGGCTCACCGCTGTTGAATCTAAAGAATACGGCCTGGTAGATGAGGTATTGTTAACCAACCCCCGGAAAGATAAAAAACCCGAGTAAAAGCCGTTGCTGTTTTAATGTCGAAAAATTATTCTTACCATAACAAACTTATTATATGTATTTACATCAAAGACCTTTACTAAAACCATTTAGAATGGATGAAGAACCGGAGGAAGAACCAAAAGAAGAAAAGCCACAGCCGGACACCATGATGCTGGCAAAAAAAATGGAAAAATATTTCTTTGAAAATCGCGCCGTATACCTCTGGGGCGGTGTGGATGATAAAACTGCCAAAGACGTGGTAACAAAATTTTTGCTGCTGGATGCGGATAAACCAGGCGAAGAAATTAAATTCTTTATCAATAGTCCCGGTGGTGTGGTAACCAGCGGCATGGTCATTTATGATACTATGAAAATGCTTAAAAGCCCGGTTAGCACCATCAATATGGGCCTGGCGGCATCCATGGGGTCCATCCTATTGAGCGGTGGTGTAAAAGGCAGACGCTTTATTTACCTCCACGCGGAAGTAATGATACATCAGCCAAGCATTGGTGGCCATTACCAGGCGGTAAGCACCGACCTAGAAATACAGGCCAGGCAGACAAAGAAGACAAAGGAAATTTCTGCCCGTATACTTGCCGAAAACTGCGGCAAAAAATTTGAACAGATTATGAAAGATTTTGACCGCGATTACTGGATGGATGCCAAAGAATCCATTGAATACGGGATCGTTGACGAGCTTATTACCAAATTATAGGGTCAACCTGCTTAAAACACCCTAAAAACCGCCATTTTGGACGGTTTTTATTTTATGGACCAGAATTGGATTAACTAAAAAAGTTTGAGACCTTTGTGTTTGCTCCCAGGGCTTAAACCGGGATCCTATTTTAAAAGAGATACCAGATTACTATGGCAAAAAACACCTTGCATTGCTCTTTCTGTGGCCGCAGTAGAGATGAAGTAAAAATATTGATAGCGGGCCAGGAAGGTCATATCTGTGAAAATTGTGTGGAACACGCACAGGAAATCATTGAACAGGAATTGATGATCCGCAGTGAGACCACACCCGGCGGTTCGCAATTCAAACTCAATGTTAAAAAACCGGTAGAGATAAAACGTTTCCTGGATGAATATGTAATTGGCCAGGACGATGCCAAAAAAGTACTGGCGGTAGCCGTGTACAACCATTATAAACGCCTGCAGCAAAAAGTAACCGATAACGATGTTGAAATAGAAAAAAGCAATATCATCATGGTGGGCGAAACCGGAACCGGCAAAACACTACTCGCTAAAACCATTGCCAAATTATTAAATGTTCCTTTTGCCATCGTGGATGCCACCGTATTTACAGAAGCCGGCTATGTGGGAGAAGACGTGGAAAGCATTCTTACCCGCCTGTTACAGGTTTGTAATTATGATGTGGCTGCGGCAGAACGGGGTATTGTTTATATAGATGAGATCGATAAAATTGCCCGGAAAGGAGACAATCCTTCCATTACCCGTGATGTAAGCGGCGAAGGCGTGCAACAGGGCATGCTTAAATTACTGGAAGGCACGGATGTGCTGGTACCACCCCAGGGCGGTCGTAAACACCCGGAACAAAAACTTATAAAAATTAACACCCAGAACATACTCTTTATCTGCGGAGGCGCCTTTGATGGCATTGATAAGCTGATTGCCCGCCGGGTTAATACCAATGCCATTGGTTTTAACGTAAACAAAGAACAGCAGGAAAACATGAAGAAGAACCTGCTGCAATATGTAAACGCCCCCGATCTCAAACATTTTGGTTTGATACCGGAGCTGCTGGGCCGCCTGCCCGTGGTTACCTACCTGAACCCGCTGGATACAAACACCCTTCGTTCCATTCTTACGGAACCCCGGAATTCGCTTATAAAACAATACAAGAAATTATTCGAGATTGAAGGCATCAAACTTGAGATTGACCTGGACGTAATGGATTTTATGGTGGAGAAGGCAATGGAATTTAAACTGGGTGCCCGTGGCCTTCGCAGCATCTGTGAAAGCATATTAACCGATGCCATGTTCGAGCTGCCTTCCGGTAAGGAAAAAGCCTTTCATCTAACCCTGGAATACGCCAAAAAGAAATTCGATAAGAGCAAAATGAGTTTGTTAAAAGTTGCCTAGTACTGCAATACCATAAAAACAAAGTCGGCTATATTTTTACCGCCGGGATTTTTTCCCGGCGTTTTTTATTGTTCTAACTTCGCCATTCAATTAAAAACCGAATCATGCAGGAACTCATCAATAAATTAATAGCGGAGGGGTTAACAGAAAAACAGGCCTTAAAATCCATTGAGATTGTAAAAAATTTCGCGAAGGAAAAATTTCCGCTTTTTGCCGGTGCCATTGAAAAAGTGTTTGATAAATATGCGCCCAAACAAGACGATGATTTTTTGGGATAAATTGTTCGGCATCCATTGGCAAACCTACCGAAGCGTACACACCTAAATCTTCCTAACCCTACGTTATAAAAATTCCTTGCGCCGGGTAATTGGGCAAACCCGGTTCCGGTCGGCAAAACACAACACATTCCATAAAGACCTGTAAAGATTTTTTAAATCGTTCCGGGGGCGGGTAGTAGCCGCCTACTCTTTCAGCGCTTCCCGCGCAATTACAATTTTCTGGATCTCCGAAGTTCCTTCCCCAATGGTACAAAGCTTGGCATCGCGGTAAAATTTTTCTACCGGAAAATCTTTGGTATATCCATAGCCGCCAAATATCTGCACAGCATCGTTGGCGGTTTTTACCGCCACTTCACTGGCATAATATTTTGCCATGGCAGCCTCCTTGGTCATTTCCATTTTTTTGTTTTTCATATCGGCCGCCTGCATGGTCAATAATTCTGCCGCCATGATCTCTGTTGCCATATCGGCCAGTTTAAAGGCAATACCCTGAAAATTGGCTATGGGCTGGCCAAACTGGTGCCGTTCTTTTGAATATTGCAGGGCTGCTTCATAAGCGCCTTTGGCAATACCCAGGCTCAGGGCAGCAATGGATATACGCCCCCCGTCAAGTACTTTCATCGCCTGTTTAAAACCATCTCCCACCGCACCCATGCGGCTGCTGTCCGGTACGCAACAATTGTCGAAAATCATTTCGGCGGTCTCACTGGCACGCATACCCAGTTTATTTTCTTTTTTTCCGCCGCTGAACCCGGGCGTTCCTCTTTCAATAATAAAGGCTGTGGCGTTGTCCCTTGTGCGGGGCTCACCGGTCCGGCAAATCAATACAGCCACATCGCCCGACCGGCCATGTGTTATCCAGCTTTTTGTGCCGTTGACTATCCAGTTGCTGCCGTCTTTTACGGCCGTGCATTTCATATTACCCGCATCGCTGCCTGTACCCGGCTCGGTAAGTCCCCAGGCACCCAGCCATTCTGCCGTGGCCAGTTTGGGAAGGTATTTTTCTTTTTGTTCGGTGCTGCCAAAATGCAGGATATGACCGGTACACAGGGAATTGTGCGCGGCCAGGCTCAACCCGATGGAGCCGCATACTTTTGCTATTTCCTGAATAACGGTTACATATTCAAAATAACCCAGGCCTGCACCGCCATAGGCTTCGGGCACCAGTACACCCATTAGGCCCAGTTTGCCCAGTTCTTTAAACACCGCCAAGGGAAATTCCTGGCGCTCGTCCCATTCCATTACATGTGGCCTGATATGCTGTTGGGCAAAATTTTTTACTGTTTGTGCAACCTGCTGCGTAAGTTCTGAAGTTTGAAATTCCATAAAGGCAAGCAATCGTAATTAAGATGAGGAAAAAGTAAGCAACCGTTGGAGGCCCTGTTAAGAATGGATTGCAAGTAACCATTTTTTTTCGACACTAACAAGCGTTAGGGAATGAATTATTGCCGTCTTTTACTGCACGGTTACATAAGGTTTTATTTTCTGCAAAATCTCCGGTGTAACAAGGGCCAGTTGGCGCAAATCTTCAACTGAGACAAAATTACCATGCTGCGCACGGTACTGAACAATGGCGTTGGCCAGGTTCCAGCGGATATAGGGGTGTTGCCGGAGCGTATTGGCATCGGCCGTATTAATATCCAGTTGATGTATAACCGGGTTGGCACAACGCAGGAGGCCCTGTATGGCCTGGAAGGTGGAGTCCGGCAGACCATAGGTTTCCGCAACCTGCTGTACCGAATAAAAACCGCCCAGCTTATTCCTGAAATTGATGATGCGCAGGGCCAGTTTACTGCCAATACCGGGCAGTGCAATAAAAGCCGTGGTGTCCGCCGCATTGATATCTATAACGGTCACCGCGGGAGGGTGCGGCGGGACATAAACAGGTTTGCCAGCTGATTTATATTCCCTTTGCTCCTGTTTGTTTTTATCTTCAGCTCCCCGCACGGCGGCTATTTGTACATAGGGCAATAACCGTTCGTAATCGTCTTTGAACAACCCATAGATTTTACTAATGTCTTCCGGTCGCCGGAACTGGCCGCCTCTGGCCCGGTAATTCATAATTGTGACGATGGTTTTTTCGCGGATGCCCAGCCGTTTCCAGTCCGCTGCCTCCAGTGTATTGGGGTCAAAATTGAATAATACCGATTTTTCCCCCGCGTTTTGCTTTTTTGAAGGATGAGTATAGAGAGCAGTTTCCTGTTTTGTTTCGTCTTCGGGTGTATTGGTTGGTTGATTCAATTGTGCGGCCTGCATCCTGATTTGTTCTATTTCCTGCCGGGCCGGCTGCTGCATTTTTTTTGGCGGCCAGGCATAGGGCAGTACCACCACGACCAGGATCAGCGCTATCAGCACCATCACACCCACGCGATCTTTTTTTGTAAAGCTCAGGTAGTCCTGTACAAATGCTTTCCACATAGAAATAAGGTATACTGAAAATAAACTTATTTCAGCAAACCGCGGCGGTCGGTCTATATTTTTATCTGCAGCCCGTCGAACGCCAGTGCGATACCGTTGGGGAGTGTGGCATCCACCACGGCATGTTTGCCCAGCTGGTGACTGATATGGGTTAGCCAGGTTTGCGGCACCTGCAGTTCCTGTGCAAGCGCCATGGCTTCGTTCAAAGAAAAATGAGAAATATGTTTTTCTTTGCGCAGCGCATTTACCACCATCACGCCGCTTCCTTTTATTTTTTCTTTTTCCACCGCCTCTAACCGGTTGGCATCGGTTATATAGGTAAACGCCCCAAAACGGAAGGCCAGTACCGGCATTTTCAAATGCCATACCATGATCGGAGTAACAGGTATATCACCTACCATAAACGGATCCATGTCAATGGACTGCAAATTGATCTCCGGCAGACCCGGGTACCGGTTATCGGCAAAAGCATAGGGGAACTCCCGCACAATTACTTCCTGCGTAAGCTCATTGGCATAAACATTCATGGGCTTGCAGGAAAAGAAATTGAACGCGCGCACATCATCAAGCCCCGCTATATGATCCTTGTGCGGATGGGTAAACAGGATGGCGTCCAGTTGTTTAACACCGGCCCGCAGCATCTGGTACCTGAAATCGGGGCCAGTATCTACTACCAGGGTGGTGGTGGCGGATTGCACCAGGATGCTGCAGCGCAGCCTTTTGTCCCTGGAATCTGAAGAATGACAGACCTCGCAGGGACAGGCAATCATGGGCACGCCGCTGCTG
>JBDTVE010000107.1:0-2588 GCA_040007355.1 Bacteroidota bacterium
GCTGATTGATCTGTGTAAAATAGTTCTCAACTACAACCGCCAAAACTATACCGCCAATAAAAAAAGGGGGATACTCACCGTTGACGGCGTACACCTGAATGATACCGGCAACAAGACAGGGGCAGACGCGATGCATAAAGCGCTTTTGCAATAAACAGTACAAGAGACAATCGCTTTGCAGTCGCCGGCATCGCCGGTTATCAGTATCCTCATCGCCCGGAAACCCACGCGGCAGTTCCTGTTGGCGGAAATTTCATTATTTTTGCAGCGTTATGGCCACTGATAAACAAGCAATACGGGTAGCAATACTGGACATGAATGAAGAATTGCCCAACCAGGGCATGCGCTGCATACGCGACATTCTGGATCAATATGCCCAGGCCCATAACCTGCACCTTACCCGCGACGAATTTGAAGTAAGAATAAAAAAACAGATACCGGATCTTAGTTATGATATTTATATTTCAAGCGGCGGTCCGGGTTCGCCGTTAGAAAGCATTTACAGCGAATGGGAGGAACTGTATTTTAACTGGCTCGGGCGTATTGAGAAATGGAATACCGGCGCAGTCAGCCAGCAGAAGAAATTTGTGTTTTTTATCTGCCATTCTTATCAGCTGGCATGCCGGCACTACCATATTGCACATGTAACAAAAAGAAATTCCACCGCATTTGGGGTGTTCCCGGTTCATGTGCTGCCCCATGCAAAAAAAGAGCCCGTGTTTGCGGGTTTACACGACCCCTTCTTTTCGGTTGACAGTCGTGATTACCAGGTAGTACAGCCCAACCACCACCGCTTCAGGCAAATAGGCGCCAGCATTCTTTGTATTGAAAAGGAAAGACCCCATGTTCCGTATGAGCGCGCGCTGATGGCAGTGCGTTTTAACAAGTATATGATTGGCACGCAATTTCATCCCGAGGCCGATGCTGCCGGCATGTCTATGTACCTGCAACGGGAAGACAAAAAACAAACCGTTATCGCCAACCATGGTTTTGCAAAATGGCAAAGCATGATTGAACAGTTGAATGATCCGGATAAAATACGTTCTACCTATACACATGTACTGCCTAATTTTCTACAGGATGTAATTGCACACATAAACAGTTCCAGCAACTAAAACCGGCAAGCCGCATCAAGCTGCTTTGAACGTTTTCAAGAGAGGCCCTGCTGCCGGTCAAATGCGCCCTGCAAGTCCCAATTCGTCAATAAACCGTAACTTCCAATCATTAATATTCCTATATGGTACCAGGCTTACGGAAACAATTCAACGAAACATTTAGCCGCGAAAAATATGAACAGTTCCTGCAGGATCTGCACCATACTTACCCGGGTGCCATTGAGTTCAGGGTAGCCGAAACTCCGGAATTTATTGACAAAGCCTTCACGCAAAAACTATTGAACGCCTGCGAAAGCATCGTTGACCTGATTGTTGACCCCGGTTTTAAAACGCTTACAAACCGCAGCATACCAAAAGCAGAAAAGGTGCCCAATGAAAACGGTATCTGTCATATGATTGCTTTTGATTTTGGCATCTGCATCAATGAAAAACAGGAACTGGAACCGCAATTAATAGAAATGCAGGGCTTTCCCACCCTTTTTGGATTCCAGGTATATTACCCGGACATCCTGAGAAAACATTTTGATATACCGGTGAATTACACCCAGTACCTGGGCAACTATGATCGGGAAAGCTATTTAAAAGACCTGAAAGAGGTACTCCTGGGCAACACACCCGTTGAAAATGTAATTCTGCTGGAAATAAAACCAGCACAGCAAAAAACCAGGATCGATTTTTACTGCACACAAGCGTATACCGGCATACAACCCGTATGCATAACCGATTTAATCCGGGAAGGCCGGAAATTGTTTTATATCAATAAACAGACGGGGCAAAAAACACCTGTAAAACGAATCTACAACCGCATCATTTTTGATGACCTGCAAGCACAAAAAGATTCCCTGGGAGATTATGTAGACATCACGCAAGACCTGGAAGTGGAATGGGTGCCGCACCCCAATTGGTTTTATCGCATCAGCAAATTTACGCTTCCCTATATCAAACACCCCTTTGTTCCCGCTACCTATTTTTTAAATGAAATAAAACAAGTTCCCTCAGACCTGGAGAACTATGTATTGAAACCCCTGTTTTCCTTTGCGGGCCAGGGCGTGGTTATTGACGTAACAAAAAAAGACATTGAGCAGATAAAGGAACCGAAAAACTGGATCCTGCAACGCAAGGTAAAATATGCCGATGTGATTGAAACGCCCGATATACCTGCCAAATGCGAGATACGCATGATGTATCTGTGGAAAGACGGCCAGCCGAGGCCCGTACCGGCCATTAACCTCTCGCGTCTGAGTAAAGGCAAAATGATTGGAGTACGGTACAATAAAGACATGGAATGGGTGGGCGGCAGCGTTGCTTTTTTTGAGCATTAGCAAGCCTGCTGTTAAATCATGATACTGTACCTGGTCTAAGAGCTACTGACACCAGTGAGTCTGGGAGCCTCGTTTTACGTGGGCTTTATACTACCACTGAATAAAGGAACGGCTGAAAGACTTACCGCTGTTCAATCACCTCCTCAAAGTA
>JBDTVE010000108.1:0-18653 GCA_040007355.1 Bacteroidota bacterium
GCCGCCCGAAGAAAGGGCGACCCAGCTTTTGCGCACAATTGACTCCCGACTCCCGACTCTTTTGGTCGTGCATACGTTTAATGCCGGAAATGACGCAGGGCGGTGATAACCATGGCCAGGTTATGTTGTTTACAATATTCAATGGAGTCATTGTCGCGGATAGAACCTCCCGGCTGAATAAAAGCAGTAACGCCTGCTTTATGGCCCAGTTGCACGCAGTCGTTAAAAGGGAAAAATGCATCGCTGGCCATAACGGCGCCGGTTAAGTCAAAATTAAACTGCCTGGCTTTTTCCACCGCCTGGCGCAACGCATCAATACGGCTGGTCTGGCCACAACCCTTGCCCAGCAACTGTTTGTTTTTTACCAGCGCAATAGCATTGCTTTTAAGGTGTTTGCAGACCAGGTTGGCAAAAACCAGGTCGGCATTTTCCGCGTTGCTGGCCAGCCGGCCGCCGGCTTCCTTCCATTCAGTGTAATTGCCCTGATCGGTTTGCTGTACCAGCACACCATTCAGCAAAGATTTATATTGTTCTTTGTTGTGCGGAGCTTTTTTAAGCGCAAGCAGGATACGGTTCTTTTTTGATTTCAGCACCTTCAGCGCCGCTTCATCAAAAGCCGGTGCTACCAGCACTTCAAAGAAAATCTCGTTGATGGCATCGGCGGTTTCCTTATCAATGGTACCGTTGCAAACCAGCACGCCACCAAAAGCGCTTTCATTGTCGCCCGCCAGGGCTGCATCCCAGGCTTCTTTTACCGTACTCCTGGCCGCCACACCGCATACATTGGTGTGTTTAATAATGGCAAACACGATGTCTTCTGTTCCAATGCCATTGGAGATGGGCTGCGGAAACTCGCTGATAAGGGTAATCGCTGCGTCGGCATCTACCAGGTTGTTATAAGAGAGTTCTTTACCGTTCAGCTGGGTAAACAACTCAGCTGTATCGCCATAAAAAACGGCCGACTGGTGAGGGTTTTCTCCATAACGCATCGCTTTTGGATTGTTTACAGACGATAGAAAATAGGTACCGGGAGAAGGGTTAAAATAACGGGCAATGGCCACATCATAATGCGCTACAATTTCAAATGCTGTGGCGGCAAATGCTTTCCGCTGTTCCAGCGTAGTTTCACCCTTTTGATCCTGTAACAATTTAGCCAGGGAGCCATAATCTTTTTTTGCGGCGATGACCACAATATCCCGAAAGTTTTTAGCGGCGCCGCGTATCATGGACGGGCCGCCGATATCAATTTTTTCAATGATGGATTTTTCTGCCGCTGCCGCGTCGCCATTAAAAGACGGGGAAAGGGTGGTTGCCAGGGTTTCCTCAAAAGGATACAGGTCTACGATGACCAAATCAATTTCGGGGATCTTGTATTGTTTCATTTCCTGCAGATCGGTTTCATTGTCTCTGCGACCAAGAATACCGCCAAACACCGAGGGGTGCAAGGTCTTTACCCTTCCTCCGAGAATAGAAGGATAGCTGGTCAGGTACTCCACCGGTATTACGGGTATCTGCAGTTTTTCAATAAACGATTGGGTGCCTCCGGTGCTATAGATGGTGATGCCCAGTTCATGCAACTGTTTCACCACGGGCTCCAGGCCCTCTTTATAAAAAACAGAAATTAAAGCCGATTGAATTTTTTTGTTCATGGTATGAAAAAATTTGAAGAAGACTCACCGGGTATGGTCAATAACGGGTATGTTGTACCGCTCATGGCCGGCGTTTTATTTAATTAAGCCGCAAAACTAAATCAATCCATCTTCATCACAAAAGCCCCGTTATCCACGGTGTAAAAGCAATGCAGGCCCAGCTTTGCGGCTTCGGCCTTCCATTTATTCACTTTCCCCGCACTGCAGGATGCGTCAAAAACAAGTTCGCGGCAGTCAAATACCGCTGCCAGTTCTGTCAGCCTCACCGAAGGGTTCCGCGACACCACGATCAGGTCCACCGTTATCTTTCCTGCCGTCGTATTGAAATGGAGGGCTTTTTCGATAAGCGCAATTTTTTTATTGTTGAAAAGAAATACCGGCGGGGCATATAAGAGATTGCCAAGGGAATCCATACCGGTTGTTCTGAACAACGTTCGGGCAGGCTGCAGGTACAGGCGTTTGAGCAGGGGGTCCGCCACCATGCTGGCATCGCCTTTAAAAAAACATTGCCGGCCATTGACAAAATCAATGGCCTGGTGCCGCGGAATATTATAGACAACCAACTGACAACGACGGCCCGCGCGAATAAAGGAAACCGTGCGGAGGAAAAGAAAGACCAGCAGGAAAAAAAGACCGGCCCGCCGCGCTATTTTATTTTTTTTCATCAGCCACCAGGACAGGCAAACAATCAGCGCATACAGTAAAACAACTTGTTGTTCATTCACCTGTAGCTGGCTCCATAAGGAGAAAGGCAGGCTTTCCATATATTCAATAAAGCTGTTCATGGTATAAATAAGGTGATGTAAAAAAAGACCGGCGGGGATTGCCAGCGCGGGCAGGGGAGCAAACAGACAGAGGGCAATTTCAAGCAACACAATGATACCCGATAAAGGAACGGCCGGGATATTGGTGACCAGGAAGTAAACGGGAAATTGGTGAAAATGATAGAGACTCACAGGCGTAGTAAGCACCTGCGCCGCCAGGGAAATGGCCACCATTTTCCAGGTGCCGGCCACCAGCTTATTTTTAAATCCAATCCAGTTGTAAAACGGTTTCATAAAAATTACAATGCCTAGCACGGCGGAATAAGACAATTGAAAACCCGCATTCCAAAGCCAGAATGGGTTTATGCAAAGCAAAATGAATGCAGAAGCGGCCAGCGAATTATAGATAAAGGTTTTTCTTTGCGCGCTTTCACCGGCTACTATACAGGTAAACATGACCGCCGAGCGCAGGATAGACGGACCGCCACCCACCAGCAGGGAAAACAACCAGAGCCCGGTTATTACCAGCAGTGGCAACAGCCATTTTGTTTGTTTTCTTTTTTTTAAAGGGCTTAACAGGATGTTCAGCAACCAGTAAATAAGCCCAAGGTGCATACCCGAAATGGCAATGATATGAACAACGCCCGTGTTTGAATAAGACTGCACCAGGGTTTTGTCCAAATCGTCCCTATACCCCAGCAGCAAGGCTTCTGCCAGACCGGCTTCTTTTTTTCCGGGAATATAGGCAGTCAGGGTCTGCAGCACGGTTTTTTGCGTATGAAAAAGGAAATGCCAGAGCTGGTTTTCATTTTTCAACGGCAGCATTTTGTATTCTTCCGGCAACAGGAATACCTGCTGGTAGATACCCAGGAATGCAGCATAACGTTCATAGTCAAACGAACCCGGGTTGCCGGTGTTTTTAATGGGTTGCAGGGGTTTATTGAATACCAACTGCGTGCCATAGCCCGGCTGTACGGCCGGAAAATCCTTTTTAAAATAAATGATAATATGGCCGCTAACGGGGTATTGTAATATACCGTGCACCAGTAGCTGCACAGAAGCGGTTGCTTTAAATGAATTGGCTTTTTCGGTGAGTGGTTCTTCCAGCGTAACGGTAACCATATCGCCGTTTTGGTAATAGTGGTTCATCCAGTTCTGTCGGTGCCTGGCATCTTTATAGTAGGTGGTTAACAGACCGGCAGAAACCAGCAGGGTATTGATTAAAATGCCATTGACCCAGCCATCTTTAAATTGCCGGAAAGTAGCACGCCGGTTAAAAAAATACATGCCCGTTATACCCGCCAGGCACAGCAGCCAGGACAACCATACCGGCCACGCTCCATACCATTGCAAGGCGATGCCAGCCATAAAGGGTATTACCAGGCGCAGGAAAGGCGCCTGTTTCCAAATGTAAAAAGTTTGCCGCGGCATACCGGAAGGTAGGGAGAAGCTTTATCCGCCGGCGGGGGAAGAGGGCCCCGAAAAATCGTTTTTTAACCATTACCCTGGGGATTTTTATGATTCAAACCCGGTATGATGCGCAAGCTCCTATTTGTCATCCTGCTCTTTTCTTTTCAACACGTTGTTTGCCAGCTGCAACGCTCGGAAAAATTTGATCTTCCCAAAGAGAGGCCGTTCCCGATCTTGAATTCAATTTTGTTGTATGGCATTGCCTGAAAGGAAATAATAGCGCGTTTCCCGCACTTAAAAGAGCGGCGTTTGTAAAGTACAGGAAGGAAAAGACGATGATGATTAGCAAGGCCTGGGTGTGCGTACGGTTAGCGATAACGGTGCTGCCCACCAGATTCGGGTAATGTGCTGTTGAAGGCAAGGTTTCATTTAAACCCCTTAATAATCTCCCAGGGTTTCCGGTAACTGGGCCAGGGCTTTTGCCAATTGTTCATCGTTTGGCGCTACGCCATGCCATTCGTGGTGACCTTCCATAAAGTCTACCCCGCTACCCATCACCGTTTTCATTAATATAACAATGGGCTTACCCTTGCCTGTGAAAGTCTTTGCTTTTTCAAGTGCCTCCAGCACCAGGCCGATATCATTCCCGTTTTCCACGTGAATGACCTCCCAGCCAAAAGCCGCAAATTTAATGTCCAGGTTGCCCAGGCTCATTACATGGTCGGTGGTGCCGTCTATTTGCTGGCCGTTCCAGTCTACGGTGGAAATAAGATTGTCTACTTTGTGGTGGGCCGCAAACATAATGGCTTCCCAGTTCTGCCCTTCGTCCAGTTCGCCATCGCCATGCAGAGAGAAAACCAGGTTTTTTTCTTTATTGAGTTTTTTGGCCAGGGCGGCGCCAATCGCAACACTCATACCTTGTCCAAGGGAACCGGAGGCGACCCGCACGCCCGGTAAATGTTCATGCGTAGCGGGGTGGCCCTGTAAACGACTGTTCAGCTTCCGGAACGTGGCCAGTTCTTTAACGTCAAAATAGCCTGAACGGGCCAGGGTGGAATAGAATACGGGTGAAATATGGCCGTTGGAAAGAAAGAAAACATCTTCGTTGGTGGCATTCATATTAAACGCGGGGTTATGCCTTAACACCTTAAAATACAAGGCGGTAAAATAATCCGCACAGCCCAGGGATCCACCCGGATGGCCGCTGGCAGCGCCATGCACCATCCTAAGAATGTCTCTGCGTATCTGGGTAGCAATATCTTTCAATTCTGCCATAAAATGATAATTTCCAGGTTGGGCGCAAAGCTAACTGAATTTCAAAAAGAAAATTGAATTTTATCAGCAAACTTTTGCTGCTCAAACGGGTAGTTGCAGGCCGGTTTAAACACCATCTGGAAAATATTATATTTCAAAAAGATACGGTATCTTGCACGCCGAAGACGTTGAAAATGCGGTCTTATGATCGACGCGGATCGTAGTTATCAAGTACCAATCCTTTTAAATGTTTGATATTTTACTTTGTATATCAATTGCATTTTCGATTACTTATTTGTCCATCCCGGTTATCATTTTTGTTGCAAACAGTAAGAAATTATATGATGTTCCGGATGCACGTAAGATCCATGATGCGCCCATTCCATCGCTGGGAGGGCTAGGTATTTTTGCAGGCTTTGTAATGGCCTCGCTTATCATTATCTCTTTTGCCCAGTCGCCTGAATTCCAGTATTTTTTTGCCGCTTTTTTTGTGATATTTTTCCTGGGTCTTAAAGATGATATACTGGATATTTCGCCGATCAAGAAATTTATTGGCCAGGTGCTGGCGGCCTTTCTTATTATTTACAAAGGCAATATCCAGATACAGAGCATGCATGGCTTTTTGGGAATAGGCCAGCTGCCCCCCATGTTCAGTATTCTTTTTACCTATCTGACCATTATTGTTATTATCAATTCCTTTAATCTTATTGACGGGGTAGACGGGCTGGCCGCCAGCCTGGCCCTGATGGCGGTTACTATATTCGGCGTATACTTTTACAGTGTGGATATGCAGGCCTATGCCATTTTATCTTTTGCCACGGCAGGCAGCCTGGCGGCTTTTCTCATTTTCAATTTTCAGCCTGCAAAAATCTTTATGGGCGATACAGGTTCTTTATTGCTGGGGCTCATTAACGCCATCCTGGTAATCAAGTTTATCAATGTGGCCAATATACCCGATGTAAAGATTCCGGTGAGTGCGGCCCCGGCAATAGGTTTTGCCATATTGATGATCCCCCTGCTTGACACCCTGCGGGTATTTGGCATACGCATCGGCCACCGCCGTTCACCTTTTAGTCCGGACCGTAATCATATACACCATATTCTGTTGGACCGTGGCCTGTCGCACAGGACCATTACCCTTACCCTTGTAATTATAAATTTTGTATTTATTGCCCTTGTGTATAAGCTTCGTTTTATTGATTGCACCTGGCTGATACTGGGTATTTTTGTTATCTTTTTTATGGCAATCGCACTGTTATATTACGGCCGCCGCCGCAAAGGCCTGTTTGTTGCAAAATCTGTAAACGAAAACATGGAATCCATAAAAGGATCTTCCAAAATCGTGTCCATTACAAAAGACGCGGTGTACGAGCAGAAATAATCATTGTTGTTTCCCCGGCCGGCACTGTTCCCGCCATCTATAAACGCGCCAGCCCGGATGATAAAATTTATTTCCTCTTTTATAACAAACTATTTACAGTAATAACAGTTATCATTTACGTTCAGGTTTGTTAGCTTTGCATCCGTTTAACACCTAACTATCATGTCAGAAACCCTGGATAAAATTTTAGCCAATACAGAAGAAACCATGAAAAAGGCCATCTACCACCTGGAAGCGGAGCTGGTAAAAGTGCGGGCGGGCAAAGCCAATCCCAATATGCTGGATGGCATTGTGGTTGATTATTATGGCAACCCCACGCCTATCAGCCAGGTGGGTAATATTTCGGTGCTGGATGCAAGAACCATTTCTATACAACCCTGGGAAAAGAATATGTTGCAACCCATGGAAAAAGCAATCATGGCTTCCAATATCGGTATAACCCCGCAAAACGATGGCATAAATATCCGCCTGTTCATGCCTCCCCTCACCGAAGAAAGAAGAAAAGAACTGGTAAAAAGAGCCAATGGCGAGGGCGAGCAATCTAAAGTAGCCATTCGCAGCATCCGCCGGGAGGCCATTGAAAGTATAAAGAAATTACAAAAAGAAGGCTTAAGCGAAGATGCCGGTAAAGACGGTGAAAAAGATATCCAGAACAGTACCGATAAATACATTTCCCTGGTTGAAAAACACCTTGCTGCAAAGGAAAAAGAAATTATGGCGGTATAAAGAATGTAGGACGTCTGATTTCCATGCCGTCCCCAGATCTATGATTCAAAGTTTTAAGTGGATGCAGCCGGGTTAATCCGCGAATGACTAAATCCGTTATATATAGCCGTCGCAAATATCGTATGTGCAATAGCATTTCATACACCTGGCGGCAATAAATCCCAAAATCGCTATATCTCCCCGCAGGCCTGCAGGATGATCATACAGGCATCTTCAACCTGTTTTTCCGAAATGGTAAGCGGGGGCGCAATTCGCATACATTCCGGGGCAAATAAAAACCAGTCTGTGAGCAGGCCGTTCCGCAGACATTTGTCAATAATTTTTTTATTGGTGTCAAAACCATCAAATTCAATTGCCATCCACAGACCCGCGCTCCGCAAGGCTTTTATTTTTGCATGAACCAGTAATTTTCTGAACAGGGCTTCTTTTTGTTTTACCTCCGGGATATGGTTTTCGTTCAGCAGCGCTTTAAATCCGGCCAGGCCGGCGGCGCAACTTACCGGGTGGCCACCAAACGTTGTGATATGTCCCAATACCGGGTTGTTTGTAAACGCCTGCATTAACTGTCTGTCTGCTACAAAAGCGCCCAGGGGCATACCGGCGCCCAATGCCTTGCCAAGCAATAAAATATCGGGCACGATACCCGCTTGTTCAAATGCCCAGCAGGAGCCTGTTCTGCCAAAACCGGCCTGTATCTCATCTAATATCAGCAAGGCGCCCTGTTCGTTGCATTTTTTCTGAAGCGCCTGCAGCCATTCGTTTGCAGGAACTATTACGCCGCTTTCTGCCTGCACGGTTTCAGCAATAACACAGGCGGTTTTACCTGTTATAAGTGCCAGTGAATCCATCGAATTGTACGCCGCATGCAAGATACCGGGCAACAATGGCCGGTAGGCATTTCTCCAGTATTCATCGCCCATAACACTGAGCGCGCCTTGGGTGGAACCGTGGTAGGCATTTTTAAAAGCAATTATCTGCGTGCGGCCGGTTGCCCGTTTGGCCAGCTTCATGGCGCCTTCGGTAGCTTCCGTTCCGGAATTGGTAAAGAAAACGGAATGGAGTGATGAGGGTAAATGGTCTGCCAACATTTTTGCATATTGTACCTGTGGCGATTGAATACATTCTCCATACACCAGTACATGCAGGTATCGGTCTGCCTGTTCTTTTATAGCGGTTACTACTGCCGGATGCCGGTGGCCAATATTGCAAACGCTGATGCCGCCAATCAGGTCAAGATATGTTTTTCCATCTGCATCATACAACAGGCAGCCTTGTGCACCGGTGATCTCGAGCCCCAGCGGAGCGTCTGATGTTTGAGCAATATGCTGCAGGAATAATGCACGCTGATTCATGTACGCAAAATATTTTAAGCAAAGAACGCAAAGCGGTTGCAAAGCCGCAAAGAATTTTGATATTTGTAGAAGAACCCGGTGGGGTATCGGCTAGCTGATACCGGCGCCATTTCTTGTGGGCGTATAAAAACTAAATTGATTGTATGGCAGTAATTATGCATGTAAACGGCGTTTACCCTGAATTTGGAAAGGATTGTTTTATTGCACCCAATGCAACCGTGGTGGGAGATGTAAAAACAGGGAGCGATTGCAGTATATGGTTTAACACTGTAATACGCGGCGATGTAAACAGCATACGCATGGGAGATAAAGTGAACGTGCAGGATGGCGTAGTTATCCACGCCACTTTTGAAAAAACAAAAGCCATCATAGGAAACAATGTTTCTATTGGTCATAAAGCTATTGTACATGGCTGTACCATCCACGATGATGTGCTGATAGGCATGGGCGCGATTGTAATGGACAATGTGGTGGTACACAGCAATACCATCATAGCCGCGGGGGCCGTGGTGCTGGAAGGTACCATTTGCGAAGCGGGCAGTATCTATGCCGGCATACCCGCCAAAAAAGTAAAGGAGATTTCCACGGAACTCGTCAGCGGCGAAATCCACCGCATCGCCAATAATTATATCCGCTACGCAGGCTGGTTTAAAGACCAGACACCGCGCGACATATAACCTGCCCGCCGGCTTCTTTTCAACAAACGAACAAATACGCCTGTTCATCGAATCTGGACCTGTTTACTTGCAGTACCGGTATAATATTTATACGTTTATACCGTTGTAAAGAAAACGCAGTATCTGTAATGAAAACACGTTCTTTTGTCAACGCTTTTCTCCTGACCGCCATTATTTGTACCATGAGTTCCTGCAGTGTTTGGAACAAGGTATTTGGTCCAAAATACGGTTGCCCGGCCAACGGAAAAAATACGGGCGCGGAACGTATTCTGACAGGCGAAAAAGTGCCGAAGGCGAAAAGGTTTAAAGCATAGTTCAATTGTCTCTGCCATAACCGGGACTATTTTATATCTAAAATCCGTACATATGAGCCTTACCCTGCGCACCGATTTCGGTTGCACCGAAGCGGTCATTGACGATGACTGCGGCCTGAAACGTTTTTACGAAGTGGCTGATATTTTAAGCGAAGATCTCGACATTCAATTTTTAACCAAGCTGGATGATTTTGACTCGCTGGTCTGGGACTTCAGTTACAAAGGCAGAACACTAACGCTCCACTACAATATTTACACCGGCATTTCAATTTACCCGCATAAATTCAGGGAAGCTCCGCGCCGTGATAACGACGCCGTGGTAGAAGTAGCCCGGTTTTTAGAAACCAAACTATTAATTAATACCACCAGAAAATATTTATCATAAACGCTTTCTTTAATCCGTACTCTTGGTTTTTCATTGCAAACCGTCCATCCCTATTGGACGGTTTTTTTTGTTCCGGCGGCACTGCAACCGGTACAGCCGTTCAATGCAATATCAATAGTTGCGGTCTTCAATTGATTCCAGGATATTGTAATAGCTTACGTAACGGTCTTCGCTGATAACGCCCACGGACACTGCTTTTTTTACCGCACAACCCGGCTCATTGGTGTGCAGGCAGTTGTTGAACTGGCAATCATTTATCAGCTGCCGCATTTCAGGAAAATAGTGCGATAGCTCCTGTTTTTCTATGTTTACCAATCCAAATTCGCGTATTCCCGGCGTATCAATGATCTTTCCGCCCGTTGGTAGATCAAACATTTCTGCAAAGGTGGTGGTATGCAAACCCTTGCCGCTCCAGTTGCTCACTTCCTGCGTGCGTAATACCATACCGGGGAAAACCGTATTGATAAATGAAGATTTGCCTACGCCCGAATGACCGCTGAGTAAACTGGTTTTATCTTTTAGCAACAGTGCCAGTTCGGATATGCCAACGCCCTCCTTCACACTGACCGGTATTATCCGGTACCCGGCAGCCTCGTACACCGCCTGCCAGGCTGCTAATTTTTCCAGGTCATTTTTCCGGTAGAGGTCTGTTTTATTAAAAACAATAATGGCAGGCAGCTGGTAGGCTTCCGAGGTAACCAGGAAACGGTCTATAAACCCCAGTGATGTACGGGGTTCTTTTATGGTGGCAAACAACAGCGATTGGTCAAGATTGGCAGCCACAATATGGTGCTGCATCTTATGCCCGGGTGATTGCCGGTTGATATAATTGCGGCGGTCATAAATATGAGTGATGGTAGCCGTATGTTCCAGCTCGTTTTCCATTTCCATCTCCACTTCGTCGCCCACCGCTACGGGATTGGTGGAGGTAATGGCAGTATCCATTTTGAAAATGCCTTTGATACGTGCATTGAATACGCGCCCGTCTGTTGTTTTGGTAATGTACCAGCTTCCGGTTGATTTATATACGAGTGCTCTCATTGGCCGCTAAATTACGGCAATGAACGGGAAGCAGACGAGTGGCAGACGACCAGTATGGAATGCGCCCCGGCCCAGGCTGCATTATTCCGGCCCGGTGGTAGCCCGGCGCAGTTAATTTCATAATTAATATTGCTGCCTGTATCGCCCACCGGGAATAGATTTATAAGAACAGAACCCAAGAACGCGCTATGCTTAGGGAAATTTTTTAAAAAGCGTAAACCGCAATACCATTTCAGTTAGCAGGAATGCCAGGGCGGCAATGGCAAAGGGAAAAAATTTCTCCGAATACCGTTTCAGGGCGGTTACCTCAATCTTCGACTTTTCCAGCTTATCAATTTCCGTGTAAATATTTCTGAGGCTTTCGTTGTCTTTTGCCCGGAAATATTTTCCACCGGTTTCCACCGCAATCTGGGTGAGCAGTTTCTCATCAATATTTACCTTTTCTTTTTGCATTACCACGGCACCGCTTTGTGTTTGCATGGGCGTCTGTGCAAAACCCTCCGTTCCTACGCCAACGGTGTATACTTTTACACCGGTTGCTTTTGCCAGTTCTTTGGCGGTTAAGGGCGGTATCTGGCCGCCGTTGTTTTCACCGTCTGTTAAAAGAATCACCACCTTACTTTTCGATTTGGAGGAACGGAGCCGGTCTACGCTGGTGGCCAGTCCGGACCCAATAGCGGTACCATCTTCCAGCAACCCGCTTTGTATATTATATATCTGCGTTTTTAATACCTGCTGATCGGTTGTCAGGGGACAAAGGGTAAAACTTTCGCCCGAAAAAATAACAATGCCAATCCTGTCTGTGGGCCGGTTGGCCACAAAGTTGGCGGCCACTTCTTTTGCCGCTTCCATGCGGTTGGGGGTAAAATCCTGCGCCAGCATACTACCGCTAACGTCAATGGCCAGCACAATATCCACGCCCTCACCGTTAACCAGTTCTTCGTCGTTCCGGATCTGGGGGCGGGCCAGGGCCACTATAATACAGGCGATGCACAATAGCCGGAATATAAACGGCAGGTGGCGGAGTGTTGTCTTCCAGGAACGGATACCCTTTACCCTTGAAACGGATGAAATAAGCACCGTAGCCTGCCTGCTTGCCTGACGGGTAAAATACCACCACCCAAACAGGGGCAACAACGCAAGCAATGCCAGCATCCAGGGTTGTGCAAAGTCTATATTTTTAAAATAGTCGAATACCAAAGCCTTTATTGGGTAGGTTATAAAATAAGGGTGTCTAGCTGTTCAATGGATCTTCGTATTGTTTCAATGGCCTGCTCGTTCTCGTCTCCGGCTGGCTGGTATTTTGCAAACTTAACGGCATCGTTCATTCTCAACACCTGCGCCAGCGTCGTAAAATCAGTAGGCGACAAATTAAATTGTTTTAGCTGCAGCATCAGTTCGCCGCTTGTTTTTTCCATGGTGGCCACCAATGTTTTACGATACAGGTAATACCGCAAAATATTGTTCAGATCGGTATGAAAAACCTTTGTTCTTAGCTGTTCCGTATAACCGCGTTTGTGCAGTTCGTCAATGGCTTCCAGCGCTTCCTGCAAAGGAGTCAGTTTGGATAGCGATTTTTTTACAGCCGCTGGTTGCTGCGGCGTTATTTTTTTGCGCAGGAAATAAACCAGGGCTCCGGCCGACAACAAGGCCAGGGCCAGTACTATCCAGTTCACATAACGGGTGGCGGTATGTTCAACTTCTATAATGTCCTTTATATCATGATAATCCTGTTTGGGATCAAAATTGGAATAGGCAACAGAAACCGGTAATGAATCTGTGAGGTATTCTTTGTTGCCAATGGTAAGCGGCAGGGAAGGCAGGTTCCAGCGACCAGAATCAAAACTAGTGATGATAAGCGTTTGGCGGCAGGTGCGGATATCTGCCGTATTGATGGTATCAATTTTTCCCTTGTCAATAAATTCGAAATGCAAAAGAGAGTCCAGCGGGAACCATTGTGCATTGGTACCACTGGGCATTTTGGCTTCCAGCTTTAGTTCAACCGGTTCGCCAATCATTATTTTATCGCGGTTAATGGTGGCCTTAACGGAGATATCCATTTGCGCAAAACAACCTAAACAGGCCAGCAATAAGCCAATACATGCACTGATATGTGGGGTTATTCTGTTCATTCAAAAATTACGGCTATTGGTTCATTTAAGTTCGTCCGATAAAGAATTTCTGTAGCACTTTTACATAGTCCTCGTCTGTTCGTATATGCAGCAAATCACTCCCACTTTTTAGAAAAATGCTTTTGCACCATTCCGTATGTTCAAAAAAGGTTTTTTCGTATTGTTGCCGGGTCCAGTAGTCGCTGCTGTCTATCCATTGTGTTTTACCCGTCTCGGCATCGCTTACCTGTAAAAGACCGGCATCGGGCAGTTGCATATCCATGGGGTCGTATACTTTAATGCCAATGATATCATGTTTTTTGCCGGCTACTTTCAGGGCGTCTGTAAAGCTATCATCCAGGAAATCGCTCAGCACAAATGAAATGCTTCGCTGCCGGGTGGCATTGTTAAAAAAACGCAGGGCCTCGCCCAGGCTGGTCCCCTTTCTTTTTGGCTCCGCGGTCAGCAGCTCGCGCACAATATACAGGGCGTGCTGTTTTCCTTTTTTGGGGGGGATGTATTTCTCTACCTTATCGCTGAAAAAAATAACACCTACTTTGTCATTGTTGCTGATGGCGGAAAAGGTGAGCAAGGCGCCTATTTCCGTTACCAGGTCTTTTTTACGTGCGTGTACGGTGCCAAACAGTGAACTGGCGCTTACATCCACCAGCAGCATCACCGTTAGTTCGCGTTCTTCTTCAAAAAGTTTGGTAAAGGGGGTGGAGAAACGGGCGCTTACATTCCAGTCTATAAACCGCACATCGTCGCCGGGATAATATTCCCTTACTTCCCGGAAGCTCATACCACGTCCTTTAAACGCCGAATGGTACTCACCCGTAAAGAGATGCTGGGTGATCTTTTTGCTTTTTATCTCCAGCTCCTTTACTTTTTTTAATATTTCAGTGGTGGTGAGCAATGGTATAGATAGTCTTTTGTTGTTAGAATAGTCGTGTTAAATACTGATTTTGGAATTTTGAGATATGCTGATTTTTGATATCCTTTATCTGTTTTGTTTATTAATTCTCCCGTTCAATTGTCTTAGCGCCTCATTGAAGAATGATCTTTAATTTATTTTGATTTTAGACAGGGGAAAATCACCAAATCCCAGCGGTGATCCCAAAATCTCAAAATCCCGGAACCTCAAAATCAGCAATTACGGTACGCTGATGGCCCGCAACACCTCATCAATAATATTTTCCACGTTGATGTTTTCGGCTTCGGCTTCATAGGTGAGGCCTATACGATGGCGCAATACGTCTTTTGAAATGGCGCGAACATCTTCCGGGATCACATAACCGCGTTTATTCAGGAATGCATTTGCCTTTGCAGCCAGTGCCAGGTTGATGCTGGCGCGCGGCGAGCCGCCGTATGCAATCAGCGGTTTTAACTTCTGCAGGTTGTATTTATCGGGGAACCGGGTGGCAAATACAATATCAAGTATATAGTTCTCCACTTTTTCATCCATATAAATATTTCGCACCAGTTCCTTTGCCTGTAAGATTTCCTGCATGGATACCACCTTGTTTACTTCGGGTGCCCTAAGACCCTGTACGTTTTGCCGGATGATCAGCTGTTCCTCGGCTTTTGACGGGTAATCGATCACTATTTTCATGATAAAGCGGTCGGCCTGCGCTTCCGGCAGGGGATAAGTGCCTTCCTGCTCCAGGGGGTTCTGGGTGGCCAGCACCAAGAAGGGGTCTTCCAGCTGGTAGGTGGTATCGCCAATGGTTACCTGTCTTTCCTGCATGGCTTCCAGCAGGGCGCTTTGCACTTTTGCAGGAGCGCGGTTTATCTCATCGGCCAGTAAAAAATTGGTGAAAATGGGTCCTTTTCTTACCACGAAGTCATTTTTTTGCTGCTGGTATATCTGAGTACCTGTTACATCGGCCGGCAGCAGATCGGGTGTAAACTGGATGCGGCTGAATTTTGCATGGATAGCCTGTGCCAGCGATTTTATGGCCAGGGTTTTTGCCAGGCCAGGTACGCCTTCCAGCAGTACATGGCCGTTGCTGAGCAGGCCAATCAGCAACCTGTCGAGCATATAGTGCTGACCCACAATTATTCTCCCTACTTCTTCTCTCAACCGGTCTGTAAATACGGCCTGGTATTGTATCTTTTCATTTAACTGCCTGATATCTTCCGCGGTTTGAAGCATAAAACGTATGGTTAAAAATTATTATTATTTCTTATCGTAGTACTACTAAAATCAGCCGGTACCGGTAGCAACTTAGTATCAGCCAAATGGCTTCAATTGCTGGTAAAAATACGAACAACCAACTTGCAATTCCTTTGCCAATATAAACCTTTATATAAAATTTTGTTAAGCGAAAACAGCTGCATTTGTACAATAAAACGCCGTACAATACAGTTTATAGAACGAACTTTAAAAATCCAACCATGAAAACAGCACTGTCAAATATACTTGCTTTTACATTCCTGTTTGTTGTTGTGGCCTCCTGCAAAAAAAGCAACGGTAATCAAATTTCGGATAAGTCTAAGACAACTTTGCTAACACAATCTTCCTGGAAGATCCAGACCGTTGGAATTGACGCGGATAAAAACGGTGAGGCAGAGACCGATATGACCGCTACCGTGCCGGCCTGCCAGCGTGATAATATCTTTAGCTTCAAATCAGACGGTACGGGCACCATGGATGAAGCCATGGTAAAATGCGCGCAGCAAGACCCCCAAACAACCGATTTTACCTGGTCTTTTAGCGACAATGAAACAATCCTCAGCGGTGACTTCAGCTTTACAGATGGCGACGCCAGCATTTTATCTATGAATGATACCAGCCTGACCATTGCCTACGACGATGATTTTAACACCGGTACTACTTACCACGTGATAGCCACATTTAAACATTAACTTTTGATTTCATAAACAACCAACAGCCGCCTGCTATTCTTAGCGGGTGGCTTCATTTTTTACCATCTTGCGCAATTGCTTTTTTCTGGCTCCCCTTCGCTGGTAGCTTTTCTTTTCCAAGGATACATTTTCTTCACGAAGGGCTGCACACACTCGCTGATTGCTTACACCCTTCCAGGGCTGGGCGTACAGTGAAGACACACCGCTTGTTCAGGAAAGATATTTTCCCACTATTGGCATTCTTCTTCCCACACCAAAGGCCTTGCAACTTACCCGTATGATGGGGCAAAACTGGTTGCGTTTGTATTCATTGCTGTTTACCAGTTTCAGGATGCGCCTTACCAGGGCTTCGTTGATACCCATGGCAATGATCTCATTGGGCCCCTGGCGACGTTCAATATATTGGTACAATACCTTATCCAGGATATCGTATTCGGGGAGGCTGTCGCTGTCTTTCTGGTTGGGTCTTAATTCGGCAGAAGGCGGCTTACTGATAATATTGGCGGGTATGATTTCACCGTTCCTGTTTATATATTTTGCCAGCGCATACACCTGCAGTTTATAAACATCGCCCAGTATGCTCAGTCCGCCGGCCATATCGCCGTATAAAGTACCATACCCCGTTGCCAGTTCACTTTTGTTGGAAGTGTTTAACAATATATAACCAAATTTATTGGCAATGGCCATCAGCAGGTTGCCCCGGCTACGACTTTGTATGTTTTCTTCTGCCAGGCCAAACGGTAAGTCTTTAAAGATGGGTTGCAGTTCCTGCATAAACGCCTGGTAAATGTTTTTGATAGGCACAATATCATAGGGGTTGCCGAGGTTCTTGCTTAGCTGTACCGCATCGTTTACCGAATGGTTGGTAGAATATTGAGAAGGCATCAATACGGCACGCATGTTTTGGGGTCCCAGCGCTTCGCAGCCCAGCGCCAGTGCCACGGCGCTGTCTATGCCTCCGCTGCTACCCAGAATGGCCTTTGTAAAACCCATCTTACTAAAATAATCCCGGATGCCGAGCAGCAACGCGCGATGTATTTCCGCAATATTCTTGGAGGCAGTAAGGTAGCCGATGATCGCATCGGGGTTACTGATTTTTGAAACGCGCATTTCCTTATCCAATATGCTGGTGAGCGAATGCTGCACGGCGGCCTGGTTAAGCGCTTCTTCCTGCAAACTGATATGCTTGCCCGCATCGGGTAGTTCAACCACCGCAAAATCTTCTTCAAAATATTTCATTTCCTTAATGATATGGCCGCGGGCATCGGTTACCAGGCTGCCCCCGTCGAAAACAATCTCCGTCTGCGACCCTACCGTATTGCAATAAAAAAGGGGCAACCCATATTTTAATACATTTACCCGGATAATCTCTTTCCTGTCATCATCGTGGTCGTAGTCAAAAGGAGAAGCCGAAATATTGATCATGAAATCCGGCTGTTGTTTTATTAGTTCGTCCATAGGGCAAACGCGGTAGAGCGGGTTATCGCCCAGGTTCCAGATATCTTCACAAATGGTAAGGGCTATTTTTTTTCCCTTAAACGGAATCACCTTCCAGTCATACGCGGGTTCAAAATAACGGTTCTCATCAAAAACATCATAGGTAGGCAGACAGGTTTTTTGTGCCACGGCTTTCACCTGCTTTTCATGAAGGAACCAGGCTGCGTTAAACAGGTCTTTTCCCTGGGGGTTTGTATTGCGTTGCGGACAGCCTACCACCACGGCAATGCCGTCTGCCTGCTCTTTTATGGTATCTATGGCCGCATAACAGTTTTCTATAAAATCATTGAATTCAACAAAATCACGCGGCGGATAACCGCATACACAGAGTTCTGTAAACACAATAAGGTCCGCCTCCTGTCTTTTAGCTTCCTGTATGGCGCTGGTAATTTTTTGGATATTCTTTTCGAAATTACCGATATGGTAATTTTGCTGTGCCAATGCTATCTTCATATGGCAAATTTACAATAATGTGAGATGGCCGATGGCCGATTTTGAGATCAACCATCTTGACTACCCCTACCATCCGCACTACGGGCTTATTGCATCGCGTACAATACAGGCTCAACCGCCAGTCCGCAGTACCGTTTTATCGCTGGTCTTGTTATAAACCGGTGGCTGTATGCCAGGTGTTTGACAATCTTCAAATATTATCACTGTACCGGCAATAACAGCCGGTTTTGTTATATTTACAACATTCTTTATGTCGCCGCGTTTTACCCACATGAACAAATGGATAGTTATTGTATTGGCGGTTATTGTATGCAGCGGTTGCGGCAATAACCAGGCGCCGGATGTATCGGGCATAAAAGCCGATGCCTCCATCAGGCGGTTCGACAAAGATTTTTTCAGCGCAGATACCACTCATACTATGCAAAGCCTGGATGCGGTGGAAAAAAAATACCCCTGGTTCTTTACTGATTTTATTCGCAATATTGTAATTGGCGGCGCTACTGATACCCTGCACGATTTGCCGGTGATCCTGAATGCCTATATCAGCCATAGCAGGCCGCTGTATGATTCTGCACTGCTAAAATTCAGAAACCTTGATGGAATAAGCGGGCAGCTGGAGAAAGGGTTTAAGTACGTAAAATATTATTATCCCGCTTACAAACTTCCTATACCCGTTGCCTATTCCGGGTTAATCGGGGATCCCTCGGTGGCGCTTACCAAAGATGCCCTGGCCATTGGACTGCAAATGTACCTGGGTAAGAATTTCAGTGC
>JBDTVE010000109.1:0-11133 GCA_040007355.1 Bacteroidota bacterium
GGATACCGGTTGCAAATGCGATTGACAAGGGGTTTGAAAACCTGTTTTGTGGCTTACCGTTGGGAGGGGTACCCGGCGTACCGCTGCGCCGGCTAAAGAAAACGGATATTTATTTGTGGTGCTAAACCTTAAAATACAGTTCCAGCTCCGGCAATGTATCCTGGTTGGTGTTTAGATCCTTGATGATAACACCTTTTTCCATTAACAGTATGCGGGTAGAAACATCGGTAACATGGTTTAGGTCATGACTGCTGATAAAAATGGTCATACGATGTTGGGAATGCATTTCTTTTAACATTTTTATTAAACGGAGCTGTGTGGTGGGATCCAGGTTGGCAAAGGGTTCGTCCAGCAGCAATACCTCGGGGTTTTGCAACAAACAGCCGGCAATACCCACCTTAAACTGGTTTCCCTTTGAAAGCTCCCGGATATACTTACCGCTTTGAAGGATGGAACCATCAAAAAAAGAGTCAAATTTTTTCAGGAATTCATCCACATCCGCCCTGGAGCGGTTGTTGAGTTTTCCAACAAAATAAAAATATTCTTCCGGGGTAAGATAATCAATCAAAAATCCTTCATCCAGGTAAGCTGCGGTATAAGGTTTCCATTCTTCAGAAAGCGCCACATTTTTTTCTTTTGATACAATGGTTCCCCCGTCGGCTTTGATCAGGTCGAGCAAAAGCCTGAAAAAAGTAGTTTTCCCTGCGCCATTATTACCTACCAGGCCTATGATTTCTCCCTCGTTTACCTGCAGACTGGCAATATCCACCACTATTTTACCGGCGTAGGACTTAACAAGATTGGTTACTGTAATCATATTGTTATTTTTCCCGGAAGCCGTTTAAAATGCTGTATTTGCGTTTAAGAAATTCCTTGGTCAGTACTTCCACCCACCAGTCCTGCAATAAAAAGCTGATGAGTCCTGCTGCACTTAGGGCAATGACCCCGGCCCATGCGTTTATGAAAAAAGCAAACGGCCAGTAGATAAGCATCGGCACAATAAGAACTACCAGGCTGTATATCCATTTTTCGGCACCCATGCCCTGGTAATTAAATGTGCTGCCCTTGCTGATATCGACTGCTTTATAACTACGGGTGGCAAAATAGATGGCAATGACGGTGTGAATACCAACATTGTAAAGATAGCCGGCCAGCTGGATTATTAATAGTTTCCAGCTCATTAAACCGTATAACGACGTAAGCAGCAGGATCACGGTACAAACAGCCGTAAACAATACGAATTTACTTTTGATATATGTTTTTACGTTCAGGTTGCCGGCCATGAGGCCATCAAAATGAGCGCTCTGCCAGGCAAACGAATGCTGCCCATAGTTGGTGATAAATAAACCGGTAAGAAAAATGCCGCCTACCAGTAAAAATCCCCACCAGCCGTTATTGATATATTGTGGTTTATAAAAAATAAAACCATAAAAAAGAAAAAAGATCGTGAGTATACCAATGGAACGCGGTCGTTTGTTCCGCAATATCAGTTTTATGTCCAGGCCAATCAGTTCGCCAATGGCGCCAAAGCGGTGTAAGAAGGTGTATTCTGCGCCTTCTTTTTTGCGGCCGCGGCGAACGATATCTTCCAGGTAAAGATTTTTTAAAAGGAAAGAATAGTTATTGATATAGGAAAGAACGGCTATACCCGCCAGTAACACGGCTATCCAGGGATATACCAGCATGCGTGAAAAAAACCAGGATGAAAAATGGCTAAGCGAAAAGACTTTGAAATAATCGGCCGCTATAAAAACAGCCATCACCACAAAAAACAATACCAGCCACCAGCTGTTAATAATACTTTTCCTTTTTATGTACAATATAAGAAAATGATTAAAGATGGTAAGCGCCAGTATGCTTGCAATAAACGCTGCGGCAACCAATGCGCCATAGGCCGGGGCTATTGACACAATTGTAAACGGCGTAAATAACAACAGGGGCAGCAGGTTAAGAACGCTAAACAGGGAACGCACATTTAAGAACTGTATCAACTGACGACGCTGTATGTTCTGTACCAGGTAAGGCTGGATGGTAAGGGTGGGCAAATCCTGTAGCATGAACCGAATCAATATATCAAAAAGGAAATAATACAGGATGAATCCGCAAAATACCCTGACAATGTCCTGTCCCGGATATGTTTTTTTTAAGAGCCCGTGCAGGAAAAACCCCAGCCCGATGGCAGATACCAGCAGGTAAATGGTGATAAATCCTATAAAAATCTGTACCGCCAGGCTTTTGCCGGCGTTGCGACTTCTCCAGAAAGATTTCCACTGGTGGCTGAGCAAGACACTGATCACAATTAAAAATTTTAGTAAATATATCAAGGTTGCAATAAGTACCGTTTTTTGATTTCGGTATTTGCCGGATGCTCCCTTACCGGGCAAAACTTTTCATTCTTTCTTATCTGAGCTTTAATTGTACCACGTTCTCTATATGGTGTGTTTGCGGGAACATGTCAACCGGTTGCACCCTGGTTACCCGGTATTTTTCATCCAGCAACTGTAGATCCCTGGCCTGGGTAGCCGGGTTGCAACTTACATATACCACCAGGGGAGCCGCAATATCCAGGATCTTTTTCACCAGTTTTTCGTGCATGCCTGCCCGTGGGGGGTCTGTAATGATCACATCGGGCCGGCCGTGTTCAGCAAAAAAAGCATCGTTACAAACATCAATTACATCGCCCGCAAAAAATTTTGTATGCTGTATATTATTCAGGGCCGCATTTTCCCGGGCGTCTTCAATGGCTTCTGCTATCAGTTCCACCCCAATTATTTTTTTTGCCTGCCTGCTGGCAAAAATGCCGATGCTGCCGGTGCCGCAGTACAGATCGTATACGGTCTCCTGGCCGGTTAGTTTGGCAAAATCCCTTGCTGTAGCATATAATTTTTCGCCCTGCCTGGTATTGGTCTGGAAAAAGGATTTGGGACCGATTTTAAACTGGAAATCGCCCAGTTTTTCCAGGGCCCATCCTTTACCGGCGTATACCTGCGGTTGCAGGTCGTGTATGCTGTCGTTTTTTTTTGGGTTGATGGTGTATAGCAGGGTGGTGATGGAGGGCACCTGTTGAAGCAAGTGGTCAAACAGGTTTTTTCTTGCTTCGGGATCATCGTAGGCAATGCAGCAGTTCACCATAATTTCTCCTGTTGTACAGATGCGCAGCACCAGGGTTCTCAACCAGCCGGTATGGTTGCGGATATCATAAAACGGGTAGTTGTTTTCCAGTGCAAATTGCCGGATGGTGTTTTTTATACTATTGGTGGGCTCGGCCATCAGGTGACAGGTATTGATATCAATCACCTTATCGAACAGTCGCGGTACATGAAAGCCCAACGCGTTATTCTGCATATTGGTGGCGGGTTCATCCATTTCCGAAGGCAGCAGGTACCGGCGGTTGCTGAACGTAAATTCCAGTTTATTGCGGTATCGCGAAATGGTATCGCAGCCAAGAATGGGCATTATTTCCGGCAGGTCAATTTTACCCAGGCGGCGCAGGTTTTGGGCCACTTCATTTTGTTTGTATTGTAACTGCTTTTCATAAGGAAGCATTTGCCATTTACAGCCCCCGCAAATACCAAAATGTTCGCAAAAAGGGGTTACCCGGTCGTTTGAATATTGATGAAAATGAATGGCTTTTCCTTCTGCCCAGTCTTTTTTGTTTTTACTCAGCTGTACATCAACCACATCGCCGGGCACCGCGCCGGAAATAAATACCACTTTCCCGGCGGTTCTGGCCAATGCTTTTCCTTCGGCGGCATAGTCTTCTACCGTTACCTTCTCCAACACAACACTCTTTTTATGCATCCGGCAAAAATAGGGAATGGGACTATTAAATCCTTGGGGGCGCGTGTCGGGGCGTGCCTCGCGAGTGCCTTTGCATGCTGGGGCGCGCGCAAGGCGCGCCCCTACCGAGGGCCGCGGTAATAATGGCCGGAATCGGTCAATACTTTTTTCCACTGGCGCTGGTGGCTGTCCTGCCATTTTTTGTTGCCGGAAACGGTCCAGTTTACACCCTCCAACTGCTGCTGTATAAAATCCCTTTGTTCCGGGTGTATAAACAAAGGATGCAGGTAAAACCACTGTTTGTTCTTCAAAATATATTCCCAAAAGGCCTTAAAGTCGGCAAAATTGGTTTCAAAGACCTTCAATTCGTCGGTATCGCTGTTATAGGTGCTATGGTTATAGTAGAAATAAATTTTTCCGGCATCGTCCTGGATCTTATAAAGGCTGCCGCCGGCTTCTTCATTGCTGATGTCTATGTATAATTCTTTCATACCTGAATAATTAATGGATTGTAGGATTGTATCCCCTGTCTTGCCCGATGAATAACTTGCTGGCCGGAGGCGGAATGGACCGGGATACGCAAAGATCCGGTTTTTATACCGTTTGGCAACTCATTGATATGTGTCGGTACTGCGCGTTCTATAAACAAGGCGCCATTTGGAAGGTTCGCTTTTGCCAGGGCCGCCCGGCCTGCGGTTAATCCGCCCGAAATCCGATTTAGCAGCCACTTAACCAAGTTAAAAACGTATTTTCAATATATTCGCCCCTTTAACCGTTATGGAACCATCATGAAGAGATTACTGTTACTACCCTGTTTTTTTATTGCCGTTTACCTGCCTGCGCAAACCACGGGTTATTCCATTGACATTACCCTGAAGCCTTTTAAAAATCAGTTTGTATACCTGGGCTATTATTATGGTAAGATAAAAGCGCTGGCGGATTCTGTGCAGCTCAACGGCAGCAGTACCGGCGTTTTTAAGGGAAAAGACAAGCTGAACGGGGGCATTTATTTTATTGTATCTCCCCGCAAGGAAATCCTGTTTGAAGTGTTGCTGGATAAGCAACAGCATTTTTCCATAGAAGCAGATACGTTGAATTTACAGTCCTCCGTTAAATTTACCAATTCGCCCGAAAATAATTTATTCCAGTACTATTCCAGGTTTGCCGCCACCAACGGAAAAACAGCAGCCGGGTATATGAGCCAACTGGCCACAGCCAACAACAAGTCGGACAGCAGCAGTATCGCGGCCAAACTACATATCCTGAATGAAAAAATGGTTCATTACCGTGATAGCATCACCCAAAAAACCCCGGGTAGCATGCTGGCCGTTCTTTTTAAAGCATTAAAAGAACCCTCCGTACCCCCGGCAAGCAAACAGCCCGGCGGCAAATATGATTCATTGTACGCCTACAATTATTTTAAAGCACATTACTGGGATGGTATTTCCTTTACGGATGAACGCCTGCTGCGTACCCCCATTTTTGAATCAAGGCTGGATAAATATTATAAGACTCTGGTAGTACCTGCGCCGGATAGCATAGCGAAGGAGGTAGATGCCATGCTCGCCATATCAGCTCCCAACAAGGAAATGTTTAAATACCTGCTTACCTATTTTGTGCAACAATACATCAACCCGCAGTATATGGGGCAGGATGCCGTTTTTGTGCATCTTTTTGAAAAATATATCAATAATAACCCCGAAATAGACTGGTTTACAGAGAAGTATAAAAAATATATGACAGACCGGGCCTACAGCCTGATGGCCAACCTGATTGGGGCGCCTGCCCAGAACCTGGAACTGGTAGACTCGCTTGACAAACCGCGGCCACTCTATGATGTTAAAGCCTCCTATGTTGTTATCTGTTTTTGGGATGCCACCTGTAGTCATTGCAAAGAAGTGGTTCCAAAATTAGACTCCATCTACCAGCATAAATGGAAAAAGGACGGGGTGGTGATCTATGGGGTAATGGTAGATGGCGGAAAGGAAGCCTGGCTTAACTATATACGCGACAACAATTTAAAAGACTGGATACACGTTTATGAAACCGCGGCGAAGCGGGATGCGGATTATTCCGCTGGAAAACCGAATTACCGCCAGTTGTACGATGTGTACCAAACACCTATTTTGTATTTACTGGATAAAGACAAGCGGATAATAGCCAAAAAGCTGACCTACGACCAGATAGATGAGGTGCTGAATGTAAAAATGAAACAGGCCGACAGGCAGTAATTTCTTTGCCGCCTTCAAACTGCTAACCCTAAAATGAAATGAGTTTCATTTTTAAACAGGTTTCAACAGCATGAACAATCTTTTTATGAAACAAATCTTTGTTGCTTTATTTGTATTGATTGCAGGCTCCCTGCATTGCCAGACCTTATTTACCTATGGCAAAAAGACCGTCGGCAAACAGGAGTTTCTCCGCGCCTACAACAAGAACAATACTGCCGGCAATAATACGGAAAAAGCTTACCACGACTATCTTGACCTGTACACGCGTTTCAAGTTAAAGGTTCAGGCAGCCTATGATGCAAGGCTTGACACGCTCTCGGCCCAGGCTACGGAATTAAAGAATTTCCGAAGCCAGATTGTGGACGGTTTTATGACGGATGACAGCAGTATCCAGTTACTGGTGGAGGAGGCGTTTGAGCGCAGCCAGCATGATCTTCGCGTATCGCAGATATATATCCCTTTTCATGGTGGTGATACCCTGGCTGCCTACGAAAAAGCCATGGCCGCCTACAATAAGATACAGACCGGTTCAGATTTTGCCACCGTGGCAGAAGCCTATTCCCTGGATCCCTCCGTTCACAATACAAGAGGAGACATCGGTTTTATCACCGTGTTTACCCTGCCATACGAATTTGAAACCATTGCCTATCATACGCCGGTTGGCAAAACGGCCCCGCCCTACAGGAGTAAAACAGCCTATCATATTTTTAAAACTACGGCTGAACGACCAGCCTTCGGCAAAATGAAGGCCGCGCAGATACTAATCGCATTCCTGCCAAACCCCGACGAAGCCGAGAAAGGAAAAAAGAAAGCCCTGGCAGACTCCATTTACAACGCATTGCGTGCCGGCGCATCTTTTAAAGACCTGGTAGCAAAATACAGCAACGATAATATCAGCTACCAGGCCGGTGGCCTGCTGCCGGAATTTGGAACGGGCAGGTATAGCGAAGATTTTGAAAATGCCGCTTTCGGGCTTGCCAAAGACGGGGATATCAGCAAACCGGTGCTTACTTCCTTTGGTTATCATATTATCATGCGGGTGGAACGCAACCCGGTTAACGCCAACAAAAACGATAAGGCCGCTATGGCCCTGCTTAAACAGGCGGTGCAGGCAGACAAACGGATGCTGGTGGCCAGGCAGCTGCTGGCCCTGAAGATCATGAAAAATATGGGTTACAAAATGGCCGCGTTTGATGAAAAGCTGCTACTGGTATACGCAGATAGCCTCTATGCCGGTAAAAAGCCAAAACAACAACCCGGCATGAATGATAAGACCCTGCTTTTTTCTTTTCCGCAACAGAAAATAACGGCAGCGGATTTTTCCAAGTATGTGCATAGCATGCAGAATGCCCCCGAAATGCTGCGTGGCAAATCAACCCCGCAGTTATTACAGCAATATGCGGAAATGATGGCGCTCGACTATTACCGCAACCACCTGGAAGCGTATAATACTGAGTTTGCCAGCCAGCTAAAAGAATTTAAAGATGGCAACCTGTTATTTGAAATTATGCAGCGCCGGGTATGGGATAAGGCTTCCGCCGATTCCACCGGTTTACGGAATTACTATAAAAACCATAAAACCAAATATTGGTGGGAGCCGAGTGCCGACATTATATTATTTACCTGCAGCGATTCACTCAACGCCGTTAATGCAAGGAAAAATTTCCTTGCAGCACCCGGTGACTGGAAAACCCTTGTGCAGAATTCTGACGGAACCATACAGGCGGATTCCGGTCGGTTTGAACTAACGCAACTGCCTGTTCCCGTTAGCGCTAATATAAAGGTGGGGGATATTTCCGGGCTGGTAAAAAATGCTACTGATAATGTAACCACTTTCGCCTATATTGTTGCCATATACAATACCCGCATGCCCCGCAATTTTGAAGACGCCCGGGGGTTTGTTATCAACGATTACCAGTCTTTCCTGGAAGACAAATGGGTAGACCTGCTAAAGAAAAAATATCCAGTTAAGGTGAATGAGGCCGTATTGCAAAGCTGCTGGAAATAGATTGGTTCGGCATTGAATGTATTAAACAGATGGTGTTTGCTACCGTAGCTTTTGCGCCAGCGTAACCGCCTGTTTGAAACGATTTGTTTTTCCTCCCAGGTTGAACACCTCTGTAAAAATAATATACACGCCAATGGGCAGTGCGTCGGCATTTTCATTCAGCCCGTTCCAACGAAACACACCCTGTATACCGCACAAGGCGTTGCGGGTTAGATACCGGACCGGCCTTCCATTGGCATCGAAGACGGTAATATTACAGGTATAACCCGAGTCGGGGAACTGGTAGTAGATACTGAGCATATCGTCAACACCATCATTATCGGGAGAAAAAACGGACGGTATAACGGTGATGCTTCCCTGTAACTGGCTGGGAGTGCTGAACTGAGAATTCTGGTAACCGGGCGTGCCATAACCTACACTGGTGGATGCCGAATGCCAGTTGGATGCATCCTGTGTGGGTTTGTTATAATCGATCCTTTCCAGCGCAACACCTTCCTTGTTGTCTAGCAATTTAAATTGCCAGTGTTCATCATAATGCAATTCATCCAGCACCCTGCCATTTGCCTGTACGATTACAATATCACCTTCATCGTCGGGGAAGGAAGGCAGGGCGGCGATGGCAGCAAATGCGGCTGGATCTTTGGCCAGGTATTGTCTTTCCACTGCCGTCACATTGTCTGTGACCACCAGGTATTCTCCGGGGAATAACAGGCGGCTGACAGCGCTGATCTGTTTTACGGAAGCAATTCTGTCGTTTGCACGGTTGGCGATATAGCAGTCTTTTAAATCAATGATTCGGGAACTCCGGTTATAGAGTTCTGCATAGTCGGCCCCATCAGGAAGTGGATTGAACAATATTTCATTGATCACCAGGTCGGAGCTGTCTGCCGGAGCGGCCAGGCCCAGTTTTACCGTATGGTAGGCGCCTATCGCGTTGCCGGCGCAGTCTGTTACATTTGTTGCAGTAATAGTATAGACCTTGTTTTTTTGAAGCGCCTGCGCGCTTTTTAACTTCAGTTGATTAAAAACCGGCGCAAGGGGTATGGCCAGGAGCGGGCTGCCAATGCCATCACTGATGCTGTAGTTGACGGCAGCGGCCGCTTTTACACTGTCAAGTGGTTCATCAAACCGGATGATAATGGTGTTGCTGTCGGGGGCAAAAGCACTTTGTAAAACCGGTGGCTGCAGGTCTTTATTCATGGCATCTGCCGAATTTTTTTTGCCGGGTGTGCCGCCGCTTGCCGACAGGGAAGCCATCCAGTTGCCAAACCCGCTGCAGGGGTTGCCGGTATCAATCATTTCCAACGACCATCCACCCTGGTTTTTTATCGGGTCCTGGTACCAGGCAGCACTGTATTCCACGGCGTGCAGGGTGCGGCCTTCCTTTGAGCGGAGATAGAGCTGGTCGCCGTCATTGTCCAGGGATGGAAAATTGCTTACGCCAATGGTAGGGCCAAAAGCATTGAGCAGTGATACCGAACTGCTGGCGCAGATAACCACAAAACTATCCGGCTGCAGCAGAAAATCAATGGCAATGGTGGCGAAACTGCCCGCATCGCCAACACGCCAGCCTTTTATATTGAAGGTTTGAGACGAGACATTTTTTAGTTCGATGAATTCAGCATTGGGAAGCCCCCTCACCGGGGTGGGGTCGGCCATTATTTCATCTATCACTACGTTATACGGAGCTGGATCCTGGGAATGGGCACAAAGCGAAAGCGCCAGCAAAACAATGATTATTGGACGTTTCATGAATAAGGTTTGCAGTAAGTTATACCGGAAAGCGAGGGAAGCCCAGGTTTTTTCACCAAATAATTTTGGTTTAATAACAATGCTGTATTAATTTCGCCCCGCTTGAAAAACACAATGAAACATACAAAGCGCATTAAGAAACATTCCACCACGGGAGGTTATTGATGTTTTGTATGATACAAGATATGTAACGCTCCCGGTACACCGGGGGCTTTTTTATTATATCAACTAAACAAAACAGAAAAGAAACGGTATAACCGTTACAGCTGGTTGCAAAAAAACGATTATGAAACAATTAAAAGTTGCAGTAGTAGGGGCCACCGGGCTGGTAGGCACCAAAATGTTACAGGTATTGGCAGAACGTAATTTCCCCGTGGCAGAACTGCTGCCGGTAGCTTCAGAAAGATCCGTAGGCAAGGAAGTTGAGTACAAAGGCAAGAAGTACAAAGTAGTGAGCATGACGGATGCCATTGCCGCCAAACCGGATGTGGCCATTTTTTCAGCCGGTGGCAGCACCTCGCTGGAATGGGCGCCCAAATTTGCCGCAGCAGGAATAACGGTTATTGATAATTCCTCCGCCTGGAGAATGGATGCCTCCAAGCCGTTGGTGGTGCCCGAAATCAATGCGGACATATTAACCGCTGCAGACCGGATCATTGCCAACCCCAATTGCTCTACCATCCAGATGGTGGTGGCTTTAAATCCACTGCATAAAAAATACAATATCAAACGCATCGTGGTATCTACCTACCAGAGTGTAACCGGTACCGGCGTTAAAGCCGTAACACAGCTTATGAATGAACGGAAAGGTATACAGGGTGAAATGGCCTACAAATACCCCATTGATCTAAACGTTATTCCACAGATTGATGTGTTTACCGATAACGGCTATACCAAGGAAGAAATGAAAATGGTGAACGAGACCAGGAAGATTATGCGCGATGACAATATTCGGGTAACGGCCACCACTGTACGTATTCCCGTAATGGGCGGGCACAGCGAATCGGTAAACGTGGAATTCAGCAAAGACTTTGATTTAAATGACATCAGGGCCTTGCTGCAAGCAGCTCCCGGCGTGGTAGTGGTTGATGATATGGCCAACCAGCAATACCCCATGCCCATGGATGCCCATGAAAAAGACGATGTATTTGTGGGAAGGTTAAGAAGGGATGAAACCCAGCCCAATACATTAAACATGTGGATTGTGAGCGACAACCTGCGCAAAGGTGCCGCAACCAATGCCATTCAGATTGCAGAATACCTGAACGACCAAAATATATTTTAGGACAGATAATAGTAAAACAAGTGGCCGGTGTGTTTTCACCGGCCACTGTTTGTTACGTGCTTACCGGATAGCTGGAA
>JBDTVE010000110.1:0-14512 GCA_040007355.1 Bacteroidota bacterium
CGTAGAGACGCCATGCATGGCGTCTCTACGATAATTGGATATTTAAATTTTTATTTTGAACAATAGAGAAAAAATATTGGCGGCCGTTAAAAATAACCAACCCGCATGGGAAGCGCTTCCTTCTTTGAATGATATTGATGCCATTCGTTTTGAGAACCCCCGGGAGAAATTTAAATCGGTGCTGGAAGGTATTGGCGGCACCCTGCTGGTTGCAACTGATTTGCAGCAGGTGCAGGCGTATATTCAGGATCATTTTGCCGGTGCCGGCAGGTGTATAACCAGTATGAACGAACTTCCGGACATTGAACAGATCAACAGTAGCGAAGATGCACACAAACTGGACAATACGGAGGTGGCCATCATTGGAGGAGCATTTGGCGTTGCGGAAAATGCGGCTATCTGGGTAACGGCCTCATCCGTTATCATTCGAGCACTGCCGTTTATATGCCAGCAGCTGGTAGTGGTATTGTCTTCAGGTGATATGGTGAACAATATGCATGAAGCGTATGACAGGATTGCCGCTGCAGACTATGATTACGGGGTATTTATTGCAGGGCCTTCAAAAACGGCCGATATAGAACAATCGCTTGTACTGGGCGCGCACGGCCCCAAAAGCATGACTGTATTTTTAATTGAGCTACCTGCGGAATAAATAGTCAAAATTGAATTTCAGGTGCCGGTAAGCATGTCGCATGCTGGCAAAAAGAAATCCTTCCGTTTCACGCCAGAAATTTCTTTTAACGGTACTGGGTTCGGCCGAAGAATTTTTTTGTTCAAAGAGTTCATGTATGTTTTCATAAATAACGCCTTTCCCTTTTTTGCGCAGGAAAGACATCATCATGAGGTATTCCGTTTTTTCCACTTTTTTTCCTTCCGTGTACCGTCCGAATTTTTGAAGAAAAGAACTGCGCCGCAGGTGCGGATGATCACTGTAAGCATAAAATTTTTTATAACCAGTCTTCCATACATTAAACAGCATTTCAGCATAACCATTGCCCAGCGGTTGCAGGTATGGGTACGATGAATAGGCAAAAAACCGGACTATGTCCAGGTCGGCCCGATCCTGAATGAGATGCAGACCATCAGCAAAATGCCCGGCGAAAGCGGGGAGGGGGTCAAAGTCCTCCTGCACATACAGGGTATAGGGCGTGTTTATTGCATCCTGGCCCTTGTTGATATTATTGCCAAGGCCCTTGTTTTTTTCGGAGGTAATCAGCCGGAACGAAAGGCTGTTTTGCAATGATTTCAGGTAGTGCAGGTGTTCAGGCATGCTGCCATCATCGGAAACAACGATATCACCAAAAATAATACCCCGGTTGGTAAAACTGTGCAAGAGGCGCTCCAGCGAGCGGCTTCTGTTATAGTGTGTAACCAGTAAGGTAACATCGGGGAAAGGGTTTGTGGTGGCCATTGGCTGTTATCTGTTTGGAGTATATTTAATATGGGGTCAAAATTGTATTATTGTGGCCGCATTGTCAAGTGGTATATTAGAAATTGCAGTAAGAGCAGCTTTTTATCCCATGAAACGGTCATTTTTCTTCTTTATTTTATTTAAAACCTGTTAGAACGTCATATTGATTGACCCTGGTAATGCCTTTGTAAAGCTAACATTTTCAACGTACTGCAAATTAGAAAATTATTTATTTACTACACCAAATCCGGGACCGTCTGAACCGCGGTCATTCTAAACAATATGGCATTACCAGGTTTTTTTGCAAAATTTAATAATAAGCATTTTTTTTCGCTGGCAGGAAACGTAATCATGTCGGGGTTTTCCATTGTTATTATGGGAATATTATACCGGTTTTTGCCAACGGAGGCGGAGATGGGGAACTGGGTATTCTTTCAGACCACGTTTGCGCTGGTTGAAATGTTCAGAACGGGTTTTTTGACCACCGCAACAATAAAGTTTTATTCCGGTTCGGAAAAGGAAAGGGCGGCGGAAATTATCGGATCTTCCTGGGCCCTGGCCACCGCTATCACCCTGGGGCTTCTGTTAATGAATATTCCCGCGCTCCTGCTGGTGCATTACATAAAAACGGAAGGACTCGCTTTTTTCTTAAAATGGTTTGGCCTCAGCTACCTGTTTTCGCTTCCCAGTTTTATTGCCAATTGTGTCTTGCAGGCGGAGGCGCGGTTCGACCGGTTATTGTACATGCGGATGGTAAACCAGTTGTCTTTACTGGTATTTATTGTGCTGCTTATCTTGTTTCAGCGGCTTACCCTGGAAACACTTATTTATTCGAACCTGGTGTCTTTGCTTATTACCAGCATATTTGTGCTGGTCAAAGGATGGACCAATCTCTGGGCATGGAAGTGCAGGACAAAAAAAGGTATCATGGAGCTGTATCATTTTGGCAAATACAGCGTACTGGGTAATATCAGCTCGTATATGCTACGGGCTTCGGATATCTATATCATCGGATATGCACTGAGTGCCGAGGCCGTAGCCAAATACAATGTGGGATTAAGGCTGATGGAAGTAATAGAGATTCCGTTACGCAGCGCGGTGGCCACCGCCATGCAATCGCTTTCCGCCGCATATAACAAGGGAATGAAGTCTGAATTTATTTATATCATGAAGAAGTATGCGGGGTTGCTCACTCTTGGATTGATCCCGGTTTGTCTTGCATCCGTGTTGCTGGCAGATATACCGGTTTACTTTATGAGAGGTAACAAATACCCCGGTCCGGAAGCCGCCAATGTATTGCGGATATTTATGACGTTTGCGCTGCTCTTTCCAACAGACAGGTTTATTGCGCTGGGCCTGGATATGATACATAAGCCGAATATTAATTTTATAAAGATATTGGTGATGTTGGTGGTAAATATCATCACCGATTTTGCCGGCATTGCCCTGTTTGGAAATATTTACGGTGTTGCCCTGGCCACGGTATTCCCGCTTATTGTAGGCATCCTGATTGCCTACTGGGCGCTGCGGAAGTATGAAAAATTTTCATTGCTCCAGATACCGGCTGTTGGATATGCGGAGTTAAAAATATTGCTGCGCGAAAAGCTGCATCTTGGTAAAACCGTTTTTCCAAGACGATAATAGGGTTTTCTTAATCCTGATGCATCCTGCGGCCGGGAGATTATTTATGCAATCAATTGTGTAAATAGTCAGTTTAAATTATTAGCATTTTTATTTTTGTGTAACGCTTGCTGTTATCAACCAAACATTGCTATATGAAAAAAGACGTCTGGCATGGTAACCGGCCCGTGCAGCCAACAGTAGTTGCTGCGCCGGCCCTGATGCTTACCGGCGGTAACAATACCAATTAATACACTAAGATGGAAGCGCAGGATAAAATTTTATTCAAGAATCATTTAAAGCATTTTTGCCGGAATACCATTGAGCAGCGGATAGCCGCCGCAAAGGAGATGATACAAAATGCCCGGGAGGCAGCTAACAGCGAGGAAAAAAGCTCCGCAGGTGATAAATACGAGACCGGCCGTGCCATGGGGCACTTGCAGCAGGACATGCATGCACGACAGTTGGCGGGGTATATTAAAGAAATGGCCGGGTTGCATGCAATTAATAGCAGCCTTTTATATGATTGCGTAACCCCTGGCGCCTTTATTGAAACAACCATCGCTTTGTTTTTCGTTGCCGCCGGTCTTGGCAAACAGGTGATGGAAGGGAAAACCATTTTTTTTCTTTCGCCCCGCACACCGCTGGCCATCGCGCTGCTGGATAAAAAAATAGGAGATAGCTTTTATTTTAACGGGGAGAGGGGTGTAATTACCAACCTGTTCTAACACCGGCGGTTACGGAGTTTTTAGAGAACCGTTTCAGGTGCATATATCCGCCTGTGGCGCTGATTGTATTTATCGTGTATAATGGTTGCCATCGATTTCTGGTACACTTTGCTTTCCACCCAGGAAATAATATCCAGGTAAGCAAGGGCCCGGGTCTCAAAACGATTCTTTTCAAATTTTTTGATCTTCTGTAAAAAGGTTTCCAGCTCAGGCCGCAACCGGTTTCGCGGCAACTGGAAAGAACGTCGCAGGAATTTAAACATCTCTTCTTCTAACACCGTAATATGCTGTTTTTTTGCCATGAACCGGTACACCGATTTGGTTAAATACTCCATGAGATCATAATTGCCGATTTCAAAATGCGCCATCAAATGCAGTAACCGTGCATACGACTGCAGATCGTCTCTCATGTCAACCTGTTCGTTTATGATCTTTTGCAGGTAATCGATGCAGGTACTATAATCCTCGCTGCCAAAATATAAAGTGGCAATTTTATAGTTCAGCACCATAATTCGGTGGTTGTCTATAAACATATCGTACTCATCTAGCCTTTCTGTTATAGAGGGCACTAGCAAGAGCCCCTCTTTAAAAGTGCCCAGCATGCAATGCTGGTTTATTTTTGCACTGGTAATATATACAAAGGCCTGTATCCGGAAATTGTCATGATCAAGCACCCGTTCGGTGTTGGAAAAGGCTTCAAATTTGCGCAGGGTAATTTCGAATTTCTCATAATTGCGCAGATCAAAATGAGCGTTTAACAGGGTGTGCAGTCCTTTTATATAGTGGCTCGTTTCTACACGCTTCATCAGTGGATGCTCATCAAAAATATCCACCCATTTTTGTGCATACCGGTAATAGAGCAGGAAGTCCTGCCGAATAAACGCATACCAGGAATAGCTTTGAAAAAGATATAGCTTTTCATAAAACCCCGTCTGTGTTCCAGCGCTGGCCGGTAAATTTGTTTTTAAAAATTGTTTTACCGCCTCTTCATCTTTTTCATTTCGGGCATGCCCGTTTTTTATAAACCAGCTGTATAACTGCAGGGCCAGGTTAGAGAGTTTGGCTACCTTATCTATCCGCCCCGTTACTTCAACGGTCTCGGCAGACAGTTGCTCAGCCCTGCTTTGCATGCCTCGGGTTATATGAAGCATTTCTATTCTTTTTTCAAGCGCCAGCACCTGGGTCAGGTAGTTAAACTTCTGATTGGCCTTGGCCATTTCCTTGGCCTTGTCCAGTAGCTTAAGGCTTTGGGCGAAAAGACCTTTTTTGTATAATATATGGGCATAGTCGAACTGCTCATTGAGCTGAAGATCGATGCTGTCTGCGCTTTTAAGCAGGCGAAGACTAGCCAGTAATTGCTTATAAAGATGCACCTTGATATTAGACAACTGCGGCTTTTTTATGGAAGGCAGCCTTTTGAGTAAGAGGGCCTCATCGTACTCTTTTAGCTTGTCCAATGCGTCAAAAAGTTCAATTATTTTTAGGTCTTCATTGCCTGAACTCCTTTTGATATATAGCTTAAAATTCCTTTTTTCCGATTTTTCCAGTGATTGAACCAGCTGAAAAAGACTGTCTGAAAAACGGTTGGACATAATTAATTATTTTTCATAGAAACCAATAGGGCAAAGGCTTTTAGCACCCTAACCAAGGCTTTAGCGTAATGAAACTACTTGTAAGTTGATTAAAAGAACATTCCAACACATCCTATCTTTACTGTGTCAAAGAAAAAGGAAGTGTTGGAGATGTTGGGTGGCAAAGCAATGAATCGTTAAAGGTCGTATAAAAGCACAAAGAAAGCTGTTTAAACAGCACAAAATATTTCGAAGAATTTCATATGGCAAGCAATCGTTAGAGGTCAGTCCGTTTCTACGGAGTGGCCCTTTTTTTTGTAGAAGGCGTGAAATTATAAAGAAAAGTTAATATACACAGTTTTTTTTACATCGTTTTTCATTTCGGGTGCGCGGTTTTTTACTTATCCGAATAATAGTGTTATTATAATGATTTCCAGTTGGTTATTTACACAATACCAGCTGTTCCTCCAATGGTAACAACATTTTCCTGTACCTTATTTCTTATCCTGGGCATCTGGATTATTAAGGTTTAGACCCGGCATTTTAAATAAAAATTCCATTCCATTCCGTAAGAACGCAGATAAGTTATAGCAAATCTTTGGTTTCTGTTATCATTTTGCAGCTTAATTTTACCCCCTGCAAACTATTGTTAATGTACAAATGGCTTTTGGTTCTCTTGCTATCCTTGTTCCTGGTGTCCTGCACCGCTTCCCGGAAAACCAGTTATAACACTATTGCCGCAGCCATCGTGCTGCCGCCGCTGCCGGAATCCAATATAAACATTCCCGTTAAAATTGCTATGACCCCCTTTCTTGAAAAAGCAGCGGTGCTGGTTCCCAAAGAAGTGACCAGCGATGGTTGGCCGCAATACCAGCAAACCTCCTGTGATTTCCACTACAAATACCGTTTTGTACCCGGCGGGTTTACTTTTAATTGCATCAACAACCTGGTACAGGTAAAATTGAGCGGAACCTACCAGGTTGCGGGCGAAAAATGCGTCTGCGCATTTGGCAAACAAACCTCTCCCTGGATTGGTGGCAACTGTGGTTTTGGAAAGGAACCGATGCGTAAAACGGATATCTTTATTAACGCGGTTTTGCAGTTTCAGCCCAATTATACCGTGCGTACAAAAACAAGCGCACAAAAAGTGACCGCCCTGGAAAAATGCACCGTTTCCATGTTTAATCTCGATATCACGCAGCAGGTAATGGACAGCATAAAAGCATCCACCAACGCTTTCTGCAATTCAATGGACAGCGTGGTAAACGGGCTCGATTTCAGCAGCACTACCCGCTTGCTGGCAGAAAAAATCAACAAAAAAATTCCATTGGAAAAATACGGCTACCTTAAAATAAATCCATCCGCTGTGAAAATGGGTAAAATGAACAGCAATAAGGATACACTGCAAGCCGTACTGGGCATCTACTGCTACCCCGAACTGCACAGCGACAGTACCAACAATTTCACCGCGTCTTTTCTTCCTCCCCTGCAAAATGAAGCGGTTCTGCCCGGCATCACGTTGTATACCAACGCCAGGTACGATTACTCTTTTATCAATACGATCATCAACCAACTTGTTAAGGATACCACTTTTGAAATAGAAGGCAAAAAACTAATATTAAAAAACGTGGTGCTGAACGGCGCGGAAAACGGCAAAGTGGAAATACTGGTTGATTTTGACGGCGACAAAAAAGGAAGCCTGTACCTGACCGGTACCCCGCAACTGGATACCGCCAGCCAGGTAATCATTATCCCCGACCTGGATTATTCTTTAAAAAGCGGGGATCTGATACTGAACCTGGGAAAAACATTTTTCAGCAATAAAATACTGCATGGCCTGCGCGAGAAAGCCGTTATCAGCATAACGGGACTGGTAGAACAAAACCGCAAAAGCATCGATGCCCAATTGAATAAAAAGATCATGGAGGGCGTAACCAGTACCGGCACTCTGAAGGATATCAGGGTGCTAAGCCTGGTAGTGGGCAAAGAAGCCTTGCTGGCCCAGACCTGTGTCCGGGCCGGTGCATCTATTATTATCAGCAGCTTATAGGAATTGGCACCGCCACTCGCCCACTCTTTTTACACAGCCCCGCACTTTTTACGTTCTTACAAAGAAAAAAAGTAGGCCCGCAGGCAACGCCCCCACCATAAAAGCCGTATTCCATGAGATAAAGTACTTTTATCATACCTACTTACACGGGCTATATTTTGGGAGATGAAGCTGTTCAAATATTGAAGCTTGTTGACGGATGCTGCAAAAACGACCGCAACAGCCAGGGTGCGCTGTACCATTGGCTGTATGGCTATGCAATGAAGATCTGCTATCGGTATACCAACCATCAGCATGAAGCTGAAGAACTTACAAGTGAATCTTTTGTGAAACTGTTTAAAAATATGCACCTGTTTGATGCAGGCAGGCAACTGAATACCGAAGCCTTGTTCAAAGCATGGTTTAAACGGATTATCATTAATACCTGTATCGATCACCTGCGCAAACATCACTCCATGGTGAACGGTCATGTACACAACACAGACACCGAATCCGTGGCCGATATGCAGGAGACCGCCATTGATAAATTGTCTTATGAAGAAATAATTGAAGCCATCAAACAATTGACACCCGTTTACAGAACCGTGTTTAATTTATTTGCGATAGAAGGATTTTCGCACGAAGAAATAGCCACGCAGTTACACATTAGCGTTGGCGCATCCAAATCCAACCTGTCAAAAGCCAGGCATAACCTGCGAAAAATTATTTCGCACCAAACTCAGTACAATACGTATGTACAAACCAGATGAAGATATTGACCGCTTAAGCAGGGAGGCTGCGGAGCATTACAATGCGCCCGGCAAACCCGCGTGGGACGCATTGCGCGAAACCCTGAACAAAGAATTGCCGCAGGAGGAAAGAAAACGCCGTGGATTTTTATTTTTCTTTTTGCTGGCCGTGGGTGTATCTGTGGCGGGCGGCACTATATGGTATACAGTCCGGTTTGATACACCGGTAATCGCAACAGAAAAACCCGTGACAAAACAACCGGGTCAGCGGGATAATAGTACGGCTGCCGCCAAAATGCTTCCTGTAAAAGTGAAGGATAAGGTCCTTTCTGCTACTACCGGTTCAAATAATAACAAGCGTGTAAATACTCAAAAAGCAAGTTCAGGCAGCCCGGTAACCAAAGCCGCTGGAGTAGCCATGCGTAGCAACTCCAATGAGGTAAAAAGCAATCATACCATCTCCCTGCAGGCTGCCAGTATGCACCGCCCGTATAAAACACCGCAACCGCCCCTTGCAGCCCTGCCCGAAAGGTTACCCCGGAATGCCAACCGGCAAGAAGCTGTTTCGTCTACCACAAAAAAAATCAATTACAAAGACAGGAATAGAGAACCAGCCGCACAAGACAATAGCATGCAAGACAACCATACCGGCGCCGATATTGCCGCAGATGATATAAAAAAAGATATCCCTATCCGGGAATTGCCTCCAATGGATCTGGAACATAACACACCGCCGGCCAATACCCGTAGTAACCCTGCCGTGCAGCTGCTTGTTTCTCCGGCGCCCGCTGTAGCCGACACGAAACAGGTGGTACCCGTAAAAAACAGCGGAGTCGCTCACCCAAAAGCATCGAACTTAAAAAATAAGCCAGCACACCAACAGGCTATTTTGATGGGTCTCACTGCCGGACTCGATATGAGCACGGTAAAGTTCCGTTATGGTTCCAATGCAGGTTATGATATTGGGTTCCTGGGTGGCTACCAGTTCAGCAGTCACTGGTCTGCCTATACCGGTATCAGCTACACGAAAAAGAAATATAAACTAAAAGGCAGTGACTACAACCCGCCACGGAACTACTGGACGCAATACGTGCAACTGGAAACCATTGAGGGATATTGCCGCATGTGGGAACTGCCCCTACTGGCGCGGTATACGTTTAACCCGGGTGCAAAAACGGCTTTCTTTGTAAGCATGGGGATGTCTTCTTATTTTATGAAGCGGCAGGTATATGACTATTATTACAAAACCAGTACAGGACCCGCCAATACCATATGGACCAATGATAACACGTTTAATCATATTTTCAACATTCTTGATCTCTCCGCGGGCATTGAAAAACGCGTTGGTAAACATATAAGCTGGCAGATCGAGCCCTATGCCCGTATACCGCTTGGCGGTGTTGGTTTTGGCAATATCAGGCTCAGTAGCTTTGGGATAAATTTTACGGTACAATACAAGCAACCGATAAAGCGTTAACGATATGAGAATATATAGATCCTGCACTGTAAAATGTTTTATGAAGAAAGCCCGCCTGCGGTGCCTGTTTGCCGCAGTTTTATTTTTGCCGATGCTTATTTTTAACGCTTGTACCAAGGGCGGCGATGCAGCGGCGCCCACTGACCCATGTGCAGGAATTACCATCACGGTTTCGGGTATTGCCACCGATGCAGAAGCAGGTTCAGCAACCGGCAGTATCGCCGCTACCGCCAGCGGCAGTACAGGGTTTGTCTTTAGTTTAAATGGCGGCACGGCCCAGGCTTCCGGCAATTTTAATAACCTGGCAGCAGGAAAATATATCATCACTGCAAAAAATACAAACGGGTGCAGCGGCACTACAAGTATTACGATAAACGCAAAAGATGCCTGCGCCGGAAAAACGGCAGGTCCTCTTTTTACCGCGGTAAAAGTAGTGATCACCAGCAACTGCGCGGTAACGGGTTGCCATAATGGAACCCAGGCCCCCAATTATACCATGGATTGCAGCATTGTTGATTATGCAGATCTGATAAAACAACGGGCGGTAGACCAGGCAGGTACCGCCACCCAGATGCCGCAACCGCCACGGGCATCCCTGGTGCCCGCCGACCGGGATAAGATTACCGCCTGGATTGCCGCAGGTAAGCGTTTTACAGACTAAAAAATTCCGGTACGGAGGCGACAATATTTTGATCGGCCCTGTCTAGGGTGCCTTGCAAGTAACGATACCCGGTAGCTTATTGCTATCTGCAAGCTACAGCAACCTGCTTCCTGATCAGCAATCAAACCAAACCGGTTTAGGATCATTCCAGTCGCCATTATAATTAATAAACAATTCTTCACCGGCTTCTAATGCTCTTATTGTTTTGATGGTGATGGTAAGATTCGCAAAATCCATTTCATACGTGCAGTTGGACTGGTAAGAATGATTATATACGGGTACATAGCCCAATGCCATACAACACTGGTTCTTGTGTTCACCCCATTCAAAAATATAATCGTGCAGCAATGTTTCATCCAGCTTTTGCCGGTCTGTCGCGTTCATTACAATAACGGGGGCCACTTCTATAACCATGCCCGCCTGAACCGGCTCCAGGGTAAAGACACCACGGCCCATGGTACCGGCTGGGGCAATAAAAAGAGCGGGATGTATCATTTGTTGCGGACTGTTTGTATGTTTTGAATAATGCCTGAAATTACTTCATCAATTTGCAATTAACAATTGGCCGTTTAAATACAAGAAACGGTAAATTTGACGCATGAGCTTAGAGATAGAAGAATCTTCTGTGGAGGAGCAGTTCCTGGAGGTGGTACAGCGCGATGATGTACTGCGCATCAAGGAATTCCTGAACCACCAGAATATCAGCGATGTGGCTGAACTCATTAACAAATATCCCGATTTTGAGAGCCAGATTGTAGCCAATATGAGCGTTCACCGCGCGGCCAAGGTATTTAAGATACTGGACCTGCCAAGGCAAAAGAATATTATCCATGAACTGCCACCCTTAAAAACGGCCGAACTGCTGAATGAACTGCCGGCCGATGACCGCACGGCTTTCCTGGAAGAATTGCCCAGCCAGGTGGTAAAAGAACTCATTAAAACCCTGGACCCCGAAGAACGAAGAGTAACCCTTGCCCTGCTTGGTTATCCTGAGAGCAGCGTAGGCAGGCTGATGACGCCGGATTATATTGCCGTGCCGCTGGAATGGACCGTTGCGCAGGTATTGCAGCAGATACGCCATGTGGGCAAAGACAGCGAGACCATTGATGTTATTTATATCGTGGATGAAAAGGGGATTTTTATAGACGATGTGCGCATACGTGAAATCATCCTGGCCAGCCCCGATAAGAAAATGAGTGAAATAATAGACAATCGGTATATTTCACTAAACGTAAACGACGACCAGGAAATAGCCTACGAAACGTTTAAGATGAATAACCGGGTAGCCCTTCCAGTAGTGGACAATAACAACCTCTTACTGGGCATCGTAACCATTGACGATGTATTGTGGGTGGCCAGTGAAGAATACACAGAAGACATACAAAAAATAGGAGGTACCGAAGCACTGGACGAACCCTACCTGGAAACACCATTTTTTAAGCTGATACGAAAAAGGGTGGGCTGGCTGATCATTCTTTTCCTGAGTGAAATGCTAACGGCTACGGCTATGGCTTATTATAACGACGAGTTGGGCAAATTGCTGATATTGACCAATTTTCTTCCGCTAATCATGTCCAGCGGGGGCAACAGTGGGTCGCAGGCATCCACGCTTATTATACAGGCCATGGCCTTGAAGGAGGTAACCCTGGCAGACTGGTGGCGGGTCATGCGGCGAGAGATCCTGTCTGGATTCCTGCTGGGCGCCATCCTGGGTACCATTGGTTTTATACGCATTTTTGCCTGGCACCTGCTAATGGTAAGAGGCGTATTTAAAGATATCTATGGAGAACATTGGCTGCTGGTGGGCCTCACCGTTAGTTTCTCCCTTGTTGGCGTGGTACTGTGGGGCACCCTCACGGGTAGCATGCTGCCCATCGTGCTCAAAAAACTGGGGGCCGACCCCGCTTCCTCGTCGGCCCCCTTTGTAGCTACGCTGGTAGATGTAACCGGGTTGATCATTTATTTTAACGTGGCCCTGTTTTTCATGAAAGGCATTTTATTATAAATAGGTAGTATGCAAAAACTGATTGGCTTTTTATTCCTGCTGCCAACAATGGCGGGCACTGCGCAAAACGGAGACGGAAAGCTAACCGTGCCCGTGATTATGCGCGACCCGAAATGGATAGGAACCTCACCCGCAAACCTGAGCTGGAGCTTTAACAGCCAGGCCGTTTATTTTAACTGGAATCCAGAAAATGCCGTTACAGATTCGCTGTATTACGCAGACCGCAAAAACCCGGTGCCGCAGAAAACAAACTACCAGCAGCGTCAAGCATTGCTGCGCGATAAGGAGATAACCTATAACAGCAACCGTAGCCAATTTGTCTACGACAAAGACGGCGATATTTTTATGGCTGATGCAAAGAGCAACAAGACCCGGCGCATTACCCGCACGGAAGATGTGGAAAGCAACCCGGTTTTTTCTTTTAACGACACCCGGGTGGTGTATACGCTCAACCAGAACCTGTATGCCTGGGAAATGGCCACCGGTTTAACGGAGCAGCTTAGCAATTTTCAGCGGGGTAGTGCTCCTCCCAGCCTTGCGGGTAAAGAGCAGTTGAACAGGCAGGAAAAATGGTTGAAGGAAGACCAGCTCAGGAATTTTGAGGTATTGCGGAGCCGTAAAGAAAAAAGGGATCTTACCGACTCCGTGGCGAAAACCCTGCCCCGTCTCCAAACCCTGAAATCTATATACACAGGCGGCAAAATTCTTTTTGGAACAACCATCAGCCCCAATGGCCGTTATATTACTTATCGTCTTTACCAGGCAGGGAAGGGCAAGACAACAGTGGTACCCAATTATGTGACCGAATCTGGTTTTACTGAGGAAATTGCCGGCCGTACCAAGGTGGGCGCCACACCCGGCACCGTTGACCTCTATGTTTTTGACAGGGTAAAAGATACCGTGTTGCCGGTCCTCACCGCTGATTTGGAAGGTATCAAAGACATACCCGATTATTTCAGGGATTATCCGGAACAATATAAAAAGAGGCTGAAAGATTCCCTCAACCGGGTCCTTAGTTTTTCTAACCCGTGCTGGTCGGCCCAGGGTACCCATACCCTGTTGGATATATATGCAGAGGACCATAAAGACCGCTGGCTGGTTTTGCTGGACCCGGTTACCGGCAAAACAAAACTGCTTGATCGGCAGCACGACGATGCCTGGATAGGAGGGCCCGGTACCGGTAGCAATTTCCGGAGCGGCAACATCGGTTGGATTGATGAAAATACCTGCTGGTTTCAGTCTGAAGCCAGTGGTTATTCGCACCTGTACACCATGAACGTTGGCAGGAGCGAGAAAAAAGAGCTTACCAGCGGGCCCTTTGAAGTTCAGCAGGCACAGTTATCAACTGATAAAAAGGATTTTTATATTACAACAAACGAAGTGCACCCGGGCGAGCAACAGTTCTACCGGTTACCTGTAACCGGGGGCAAACCGGTACGTATTACCTCGCTTACAGGTGCCTGCCAGGTAAGCCTGTCACCGGATGAGAAACAAATTGCTTTCCTGTACTCGTACAGCAACCGGCCATGGGAGCTATACCTGCAGGAAAATAAACCCGGCGCTACGCCGCAACAGGTAACCAATAAAGCCATGAGCGAAGCCTTCCGGGCCTATGCCTGGCGCGACCCGCAGGTAATAACCTTTACCGCGAGGGATGGCGCCCAGGTGTATGCGCGCCTGTACAGACCTGCCCATGCCTCCGCTTCGGCACCCGGTGTGTTATTTGTGCATGGGGCAGGTTACCTGCAAAATGCACACAAATGGTGGAGCAGCTATTTCCGTGAGTACATGTTTAATAATTTGCTGGCCGATAACGGCTATACGGTAATGGATATTGACTACCGTGGAAGCGCCGGTTATGGCCGAAACTGGCGTACGGGTATTTACCGGTTTATGGGCGACAAAGACTTATCTGACCAGGTTGACGCGGCAAAATTCATGGTAGATTCGCTGGGTGTTGATGCCCGGCACATTGGTTTGTACGGGGGCTCCTACGGTGGATTTATTACGCTGATGGCCATGTTTAAAAGGCCCGGAGTGTTTGCTGCGGGTGCAGCGCTAAGGCCGGTAACAGACTGGGCGCAATACAACCATGGCTATACATCCAATATTTTAAATGAGCCATTTACCGATAGTATTGCCTACCACCGGAGTTCGCCGTTGTATTTTGCCAATGGACTTAAAGGGCATTTGCTTATCTGTCATGGGATCGTAGATACCAATGTAAATTTCCAGGACGCGGTTAAATTATCACAACGACT
>JBDTVE010000111.1:0-5044 GCA_040007355.1 Bacteroidota bacterium
GGCGCTTTAATTTCCAGCAAACGTTTTAAACGGTTGTTGCGGATGATTACGCGACGGTATAAGTCGTTCAGGTCAGAAGACGCAAAACGGCCCCCGTCCAGGGGAACCAGCGGACGCAGTTCGGGCGGAATAACGGGAATATATTGCATCACCATCCATTCCGGTCGGTTGGTAATTCTGGAATTAGCATCGCGGAATGCTTCTACCACGCTCAGGCGTTTTAAGGCATCTGCTTTACGTTGTTGTGAAGTTTCGTTGGCCGCAGCATGACGCAAATGTGCACTCAGACTGTCCAGGTCAATCCGCTGTAATAGATCATGTACCGCTTCAGCGCCCATTTTGGCGATGAATTTCTGCGGGTCATCATCGGGCAGGTACTGGTTTTCTTTTGGAAGGGTATCCAAAATTTCCAGGTATTCTTCTTCGGTGAGCAGGTCGCCGGTGTTCAGGCTTTCTTTTACACCGCCCTGTATAACCACGTAACGTTCGTAATACACTATGGTCTCCAGTTTTTTGGAGCTAACGCCCAGCAGGTAACCGATCTTATTCGGCAAACTTTTAAAATACCAGATATGCACCACCGGTACCACCAGTTTAATATGACCCATTCTTTCCCGGCGCACTTTTTTCTCGGTTACTTCCACACCGCAGCGGTCGCACACGATCCCCTTATAACGGATACGCTTATACTTTCCGCAGGCGCATTCGTAGTCTTTTACCGGGCCAAAAATCCGCTCGCAGAACAAACCATCGCGTTCTGGCTTGTAGGTACGGTAATTAATGGTTTCGGGCTTCAGTACTTCGCCAAAACTTCTTTCCAGGATGCTGTCCGGTGAAGCCAGGCCAATAGTGATTTTAGAAAAAGTAAAACTCGCTCTCTGACGATTGTTATCTTTTCTGATAGCCATATATTTAATTAAACTTTTATCGATGCGCTTTGAGCTACGAGCTCTCTGCTGAATTTTTTACCCCGCTTTTCCGATGGCTCACAGCTCGTAGCTATAAGCCCAGCCTGTATTGCTTATTCAAATTTCAGATCCAGGCCCAGGCCTCTCAGTTCATGAACCAGTACATTGAATGATTCTGGAATGCCCGGTCTTGGAATGTTCTCCCCTTTTACAATTGCTTCGTATGTTTTTGCGCGGCCGATGATATCGTCAGACTTCAGCGTTAACAGCTCCTGCAAAATATTGGAAGCACCATAGGCTTCCAGGGCCCACACTTCCATTTCACCAAACCGCTGGCCGCCGAACTGGGCTTTACCACCCAGGGGCTGCTGCGTAATAAGACTGTACGGTCCAATGGAACGGGCATGCATCTTATCATCCACCATGTGGTGCAGTTTTATAATATAGATGATACCAACGGTAGCTTTCTGGTGAAAGCGTTCGCCGGTCTCTCCATCATACAAATACGTGTGACCGTTTAAAGGAATGCCTGCGTCCACGCAATACTGTGCAATTTCTTCGGTGGTGGCACCATCGAAAATGGGGGTGGCAAATTTTACTTTCAGTTTCTCGCCGGCCCATCCCAGGATGGTTTCATAAATCTGTCCCAGGTTCATACGGCTTGGTACGCCCAATGGGTTCAGCACAATATCCACCGGTGTTCCGTCTTCCAGGAACGGCATGTCTTCTGCCCGCACAATTTTGGCAACGATGCCTTTGTTACCATGACGACCTGCCATCTTATCACCTACTTTCAGCTTACGTTTAACCGCCAGGTAAACCTTGGCCAGTTTTAGAACGCCCGCAGGTAATTCATCCCCAATGGATATATTAAATTTTTCTCTTTTATACCGTCCCAGCTCTTCATTGTATTTGATGCTGTAGTTGTGCAACAATACGTTGATTAGTTCATCGGTAGTGGCATCACCCGTCCAACCCAGGGGGTTTACGTTCAGGTAATCTATGGAAGCCAGGTTTTTTGCATTGAACCTTGCTCCTTTGCCAATCTGCATTTCTCCAAAATTATTGCTTACGCCCGCAGAGGTATATTCCTTTAAAAGGGTCTGCAGTTTGTTCAGCAGTAGTTCTTTCAGGTCTTCCGTATTCTTTTCGTGTACTTTTTCCAGTTTTTCCAGCTGTGCTTTTTCACGCACTTTGGCATTCTTGTCTTTCTTGGCACGCTGGAATAATTTTTTATTGATAACTACACCTTCCACACCGTTGGGTGCTTTCAGCGAAGCATCTTTTGCATCACCGGCCTTATCACCAAAAATAGCCCGCAACAATTTTTCTTCCGGTGTAGGGTCACTTTCACCCTTTGGCGTAATCTTGCCGATGATAATATCACCTTCCTTAACGGTTGCGCCGATACGTATGATACCATTTTCATCCAGGTCTTTTGTTGCTTCTTCGGATACGTTTGGTATGTCGGGTGTCAGTTCCTCCTCTCCCAGTTTTGTATCGCGTACTTCCAGTTCGTATTCGGAAATATGGATGGAAGTAAACAGGTCTTCGCTCACCACTTTTTCGCTGATCACAATGGCATCTTCAAAATTGTAACCTTTCCAGGGCATGAATGCCACTTTCAGGTTACGACCCAATGCCAGCTCACTGTCTTTTACGGCATAGCCCTCGCTTAAGAAATCATCTTTCTTTACGCGTTGTCCTTTTTTCACGGCGGGTTTCTGCGATATGGACGTTTCCTGGTTGGTTTTTATAAATTTGGTCAGGTTATATATTTTCAAATCTTCTTCAAAGCTTACCAGCCTGTCCGTATCGTTCCGGTCGTAGCGAACATGGATTTCATTGCCATCCACGTATTCCACGATGCCTTCGCCGTCTGCCAGTATCTGCACCCTTGCATCGCGTGCTGCTTTGCCTTCCAGCCCGGTACCTACAATGGGTACCTGCGGACGAATCAGTGGTACGGCCTGGCGCTGCATGTTTGAACCCATCAATGCGCGGTTGGCATCATCGTGTTCAAGAAAGGGGATGAGCGATGCGCTTAAACCCACAATCTGGTTGGGCGCCACGTCCATGTATTCAACTTCTTCCTTTTCAAGAATCGGGAAATCACCGGTCTGACGGGAAACAATCTTCTGTTCGGCAAAATATCCTTTTTCGTCCAGCGGCACATTTGCCTGTGCAATTTTTGCCAGATCTTCTTCTTCCGCACTCAGGAAAGTCAGTTTTTTCATATCAACTTTTCCATCATTCACTTTACGATACGGGGTTTCGATAAATCCCATTTCGTTTATTTTGGCATGCACGCACAAAGTAGAGATCAAACCGATGTTCGGACCTTCCGGTGTTTCAATGGTGCAGAGACGGCCATAATGCGAATAGTGCACGTCGCGCACCTCAAAGCCTGCGCGTTCGCGGCTAAGACCACCCGGCCCAAGTGCTGAAATACGGCGTTTGTGCGTTATTTCGCTCAGGGGGTTGGTCTGGTCAAGGAACTGCGATAACTGCGATGTTCCGAAAAAGGAATTGATAACGGAAGAAAGGGTTCTTGCGTTGATCAGGTCTACGGGTGTAAACACTTCGTTGTCGCGCACATTCATTCTTTCACGAATGGTTCTGGCCATACGGGCCAGACCCACGCCAAATTGTGCATACAATTGTTCGCCCACCGTGCGTACACGGCGGTTGCTCAGGTGATCAATATCATCAATTTCCGCCTTGGCATTGGTAAGCCGCACCAGGTATTTGATAATCTCGATCATATCTTCCCTGGTCAGTGTTTTGTGATCCAGTGGCTGGTTCAGACCCAGTTTGCGGTTAATTTTATAACGGCCCACTTCTCCGAGGTCATAACGTTTATCGCTGAAAAATAATTTATCAATGATACCGCGGGCGGTTTCATTGTCGGGAGCATCGGCGCCGCGCAACTGACGGTAGATATGCTGAACCGCTTCCAGTTCACTGTTGGAAGTATCTTTATTCAGCGTATTGTAAATAATGGCATAATCGCCCCCCACATCTTCTTTCTGCAGGAAAACGCTTTTTACATCCATTTCGCTGATGGTTTCAATACCTTCTTCGTCCAGGATGGTATCGCGCTCCATGACAATTTCGTTTCGCTCAATGGATACCACTTCACCGGTGTCTTCATCAACAAAATCTTCTACCCAAGTTCTCAGCACACGGGCAGCCAGTTTTTTACCAATATGTTTTTCGAGTGATTTTTTGTCTGTTTTTACTTCATCGGCCATTCCAAACAGCTCCAGGATATCCTTGTCCGTTTCATACCCGATAGAACGCAGCAATGTGGTTACCGGAAATTTTTTCTTACGGTCAATGTACGCGTACATCACGTTGTTGATGTCGGTAGCAAATTCCATCCAGGCGCCTTTAAAAGGAATTACCCTGGCAGAGTAGATCTTGGTTCCGTTGGGGTGTATAGACTGGCCAAAGAATACGCCGGGCGAACGGTGAAGCTGGCTAACCACTACACGCTCGGCACCATTGATTACAAAAGTGCCACGGGGAGTCATATAGGGAATATTGCCCAGGAACACATCCTGTACAATGGTTTGAAAGTCCACATGCTCCTCATCGTTACAGCTTAAGCGCAGCTTGGCTTTCAGCGGAACGGCATAGGTTAAACCACGCTCCATACACTCTTCAATGGTGTAGCGTGGCGGGTCAATAAAATAATCCAGGAATTCCAGCACGAAAATATTGCGGGTATCGGTGATGGGAAAGTTTTCCTTGAACACCTTGAATAACCCTTCAATATTACGCTTATCGGGCGTGGTTTCTAACTGAAAATACTCTTTAAAAGATTGAATCTGAACTTCCAGTAAGTCAGGCGCGTCTGCTAAGTTTTTAATCTTACCAAAGTTGATCCTGCTTTGCAATTTTGTTGAAGACATATTATTTAAAACCGGTTTTAAATTGTTCAAATATTATGATTCGCCTATAGACAAAAAAATACCGCAGAACGTTTTAGTTCTCAGTATATTAACTAAAAAATACGATTAGAAATGGCCATTGATTTAGATACCCGGGCTAACCACTTTTGTACAAATGGAGTGCAAAGGTAAGGAAAACATCTTTACAAAAGCAGTGTGTTTCAATTATCTTTTGCCAGG
>JBDTVE010000112.1:0-3150 GCA_040007355.1 Bacteroidota bacterium
ACTGCCGAAAGGCCTGTAAATCCAGATCGCCCCCGGCGGGTACCCACATTTATACCGCGCAGCCATTGCCGTGGAAAATAATTCATCTGTTAAAAGTAAAACAAATGGAAAACAAACCGCACTTATAATCTGCTTTGTTCAGGAGACGGATGCCCTAGCTTCCGTAAAAAAATATTTCAGATTTAATTAACCTGTAATGTAGCTTTAGCTTTTATACCTGCTGCAAATAATATGAACCCTTATCCCCACGCGGCTAACAAACCAGCAGATATTCCCACTCAAATACTTGCGGAATCGCTGCAGCGCTATAAAATACTATCGCTTACCACCAATGAGGGCATCTGGGATTACAACCTCGAAACCGGTTCAACTTATTATAACAAGGGTTTTTCAAAACTTTTTGGTTATAATAAGAAAGATATGCAGGACAATTTTTCCTGGTGGCGCGGCAATCTTCACCCGGCAGATCAAAAAAGAGTGTTAGAGCGGCTGGAAAAATTATTTAAAGGAAAAGCAAACACCTGGTGGGGCGAATACCAGTTCCGCTGTTAAAGCGGTGCCTATAAACTGGTGCTGGAAAAATTATACGTGGTAAGAAATGAAAAAGGAAAACCCTGCCGCATTGTAGGCACCATGCAGGATCTTACCAGGATATAGCGCCAGACAGAAGCCTTTACCGGTTCCTTTTCTGTTAAAATCAATGCCGGCAAAGGCTGTAGACTGGATGTGCTGTTATAGACGTTCCTATAGTTGATTCAACGGTTTGGTATTTGCCGTATAGGGTTCAGTTGGCTTTTTCCGCTGTTTATCACAGTTCCACTATGCGCAGCTTGGCATAGTTCAGCATGATTTTTTTCTCCCCGTTGAGGTCAAATTTTACCGTGGCAACCGGGTTATGGGCCGAGCCTTCCATCTTTATTACTTCTCCAAACCCGAATTTCTGGTGCTCTACTTTTTGACCTTCCTGCAAGGTGGAGGTATCGCTGGGAGCAAAATCTGGAGACGGTGTATGTTCTATATTTTTATTTTGGGGCTTGGGCACCACATAGGCAGGAGCCGTTTCCTTTTTCTTTCCCGGTGGTGCGCCATATCTTCTTTCCGCCTCGTACGAAGCATTTCCGAAACCACCTCCGTTCATTCTTTCATAAGCCGATGAGCCAAATGCGGACTGGTTTTTTGCCCCGCCGCCAGCAAAACTGCGGTCTGTATACTGCTCCGGTATTTCTTCAATAAAACGGCTGGGCTCATTCTGCACCAGGCTTCCAAACTTATAACGGGTATTAGCATACGTAATCCATAATTTCTTTTTTGCGCGGGTTATCACCACGTAAAATAAACGCCGCTCTTCTTCCAGCTCCTCCCTTGTGTTAATACTCATGGCATTGGGGAAAAGCATTTCTTCCAGCCCCGCGGCAAACACGCAACTGAATTCCAGTCCTTTTGCTGCGTGTATGGTCATCAATTTAACGGTATCGGCATTGGGATCCTTTTCATCTGCATCTGTTAACAGGGTAATCTGCTGCAGGTAACTTCCCAGGCCTTTGTCTACCAGCTCACCTTCTTCGTTGTCGGGGCTTTCGGTCCATTCTTTTATGGAGTTCAGCAGTTCCTGGATATTCTCGTACCGCTGCACCCCCTCGGTGCTTTTATCATTGAACAATTCTTTTACAAAAGCTGTTTGTTTACCTACATGAACAGCTACCTCATACGCATTTTTTGTTTGGAGCATGCTGGCGAAGCTTTTGATCATCAGCACAAAATTTTCAATTGATTCCAAAGTGCCTGCTTTAAAACCAAATTCCCGGGCCCGGGTAAGCACCTCCCAAAAAGAAATATTATTTTCATTGGCAGCCAGTATGGCGCGGTCTACCGATGTTTTACCGATGCCCCTGGCGGGCAGGTTGATGATTCGTTTGAGTGCTTCCTCGTCCCGGATATTCACCAGCAACCGCAGGTAGGCCACATAATCCTTTATTTCTTTGCGCTGGTAAAAACTGATGCCCCCGTAGATGGTATAGGCGATGCCCATTCGCCGCAGGCTTTCTTCAAAAGCACGGCTTTGCGCATTGGTGCGGTAGAGGATGGCAAAATCCCTGTTGTTAAAATGATTGCGGAGCTTTTGTTCCTGTATGGTATCGGCAACAAACTTTCCTTCTTCGTTGTCAGACATGGTGCGCACCAGTTTTATCCTTTCACCTTCCGCGTTGTCAGTAAAAAGACGTTTTTCAATCTGGCCTTTGTTATTACGGATCACTTCATTGGCAACATGCAGTATATTTTGTGTGCTCCGGTAGTTTTGCTCCAGCTTTACCACTTTAACATCGTCATAATCCTTTTGAAACTGTAAAATATTCTGGATGGTGGCGCCCCTGAAGCTATAGATGCTTTGCGCATCATCACCCACCACGCATACATTCTCATGCTGCGCGCCCAGTAACTTTATGATTTCGTATTGGGCTGGGTTGGTATCCTGGTATTCGTCTATTAATATATACTTGAATTTGCGCTGGTATTTGCTCAATGCCTCCGGGAAGTTTTTGAGCATTTCGTACATTTTAATCAGCAAGTCATCAAAATCCATCGCGCCGTTTTTAAAACAGCGTTTGGCATAGGCATCATAAATCTGTGCAATAGCCGGGCGGTTACTGCGCAGGTCTTCCTGTTGTATATAATAATCATTGGCGTATTCCGCTGGGCCCACCAGTGCGTTTTTGGCACTTGAAATACGGTTGTACACCGTATTCGGTTTGTAATGTTTATCATCCAGGTTCAGCTCGTTTACAACGCTCTTTACCACGCTTTTTGCATCGTCTGTATCATAAATGGTAAAACTGTTGGGATAGCCCAGGCGATGGGCTTCTGAGCGGAGAATACGTGCAAAAACACTATGAAAAGTGCCGATGTATAAATTGCGCGCGTCCGTATTACCCAGGGTTCTCTCTACTCTTTCCTTCATTTCACGGGCGGCCTTATTGGTAAAAGTAAGGGCCAGTATATTAAATGAGTCTACCTGGTGCGCGGCCATCAAGTGGGCAATTCGGGTTGTCAGCACTTTCGTTTTGCCGCTCCCTGCACCCGCAATAATCATTATCGGGCCGTCTTTATGCAAAACAGCTTCCTTTTGCGGTTCATTTAACCCGGATAAATAAT